>NZ_JBALLY010000045.1:0-11092 GCF_036963045.1 Bacillus sp. JJ864
TACAAAACCAAATCGCAACATGGAAAGACCATCACAACTGGAAATTATGGAGTATCCTTCATAAAACAGTGTATATGAGTAATCAACAAATTTTATTTCAAATCAAGAAGGGAGGGAACTTGGTTTAAAACTTATATCCCTTTGCGTATAGTTGACTCGGATGAATGATTATGCGCAAAACAAGACCGTTCCTAACAGGAACCTGCCGTTATTCTTTCACAGTAGGTGAATGAGAAGGTGATAGCCTTGCGGACAGGAAAAAGGTGAGATTCCTTTTCGGTAGTTGGCTTTTGTCTTGGTTCTCCAACGTTTTGATAGATTTTTATAAGTTTTTTAAACCAGGACGTTATGAGGAAACACTATATTCATTTTTTATTTTTGCTTATGTTCATGTGCTTGATTAGTAGCTGTAGTAAAGCAAAGAATGTTGCAAAAGAAGTATGTAAAACAAAAGAAGAATGTTTAAAAACCGGGGATGCATTCCTGAGCAAGATTAATAACAACATGCAGGGAATCTCTGAACTAGAGACATATACAGAAGTAGAAAATAAAGAAGAATTAGCAGCGTACGAAGAACAAGGAAAAGATGACGAACGCTACTTCTTTTTAGCATCTTATTATATTGATAACAATGAATTAGTAGATCCGTATTTTGAAAATCTGGATAAAAAAAGATTACAGAAAGTCTTTGCTGATGATAAAGAATCGAGAGAAGAAATTAGTGTACTTCATGAAGATACAGATTATCACGAAACATTATGGGATATGTACAGTGTGTTAATACCAGCAAAATATAGAGAGAATATAAAAGAATTTGATATTGTATCGGATGGATATGATAATATCGTTGCTCATGTGGTGCAAAATGAAAACAATCCTGAAGACTGGGTATTAAGTTTAGATGCATTAGATTCCAACGTTAATATAAACGAAGTGATGAAAACGTTAATTCATGAAACTGCTCATGTGTTAACGTTAAATAAAACGCAAATTCCTGTAGATAAAAAGTATATAAAAGCTGTTACGGAAGAAAAAGACATTTCCGCATATGAATCGAAATGTACGTCGCTGTTTTTGACAGAAGGCTGTACAAAGAAAGAGTCGTATGTGAATCAATTTTATGAACAGTTTTGGAAACCACTTGAAGGTGAATGGAAAGAGAAGAAAGTAGAAACAGATGTAGAAGCGCAAATGCAGTTTTTTAAAGATCATGAAGACAAATTTGTTTCTGAATATGCAACAACGAACGTCGCAGAAGATATTGCCGATACATTTACAGCATTCATTTTACAGGATTCTAACAAAGTGAAAGAGTCAAAGGAAGTAAAGTATCAAAAGATTGCTTTCTTTTATCAATTCCCAGAGCTTGTGAAGATGCGAGCGGAAGTGCTGGCAGGATTGCAGCAAATTTCGGAGGAAGTGGAAGAAGCGTAGGATGAAAAAATATGAATCTTGCAATCCGTGGAATAATGCGCGAAAAAAATGTCGAATTAACTTGAAATTTGTTGTAAAATGAGGATTAGAATTTTAGGATGTGATCTATAGAGAAGATGCGAATCTTTTTTTTTTTTCAGTAAGAGAAGAGAATCTATAAATACATCGAAAATTAATACATAATAGAATGGAGAAGAAGACATGAATCAAGAGCTAGCAGGGTTTTGGAGGCGCTTTGGTGCCAATTTTATCGATGGATTAGTAGTAATTCCATTTTTTGTTATTTTTATATTATTAGGTATGTCCATTGAGACATCAGAAAATATAGTAGGTATTTTCCAAACGCTATACTACTTAATCGTTCCTATTGTATGGGCAGGGTTTACAGTTGGTAAGAAAACGGTAAACATTCGCATTGTACGTATGGATGGAAAGAAAATTACAATTTGGACTATGTTAAAACGTAATCTATTAGCTGGAATTGTATATGGAGTTACGTTTGGAATTGCTGTTATCGTAAGTGCATTTATGATAGCACTGCGAAAAGATAAACGCTCTATTCACGATTTGATTGCAGGAACGCAAGTTATTCGTGATTAATAAGAAAGCAACCTACATTGTGTTAGGTTGCTTTTTTCGTACGCGTAATGAACTTTTCAAATGCTGCGACAAGCACATACATAAGTGTGGCGAGAATACATGTGAGAAGCACGCTCAGCAAGACGAGCGTAAAGTTAAAGACTTGAAAGCCGTAGCTAATTAAATAGCCGAGTCCTTCTTTGGAAATGAGCAGTTCACCGAAAATGACTCCGACCCAAGAGAGGCCGACATTTACTTTTAATGTGGAAATAATCGCTGAGAACGATGCTGGTAAAATGACTTGTTTATAGCATTGCCATTTGTTTGCGCCAAAGGTTTGCATGACTTTTACATAATTAGCGTCTACTTCTTGAAAAGCGCTATAAATGACGAGAATTGTAACGATGATGGAAATAATGACACCCATCGCTACTGCCGATGAAATATTCGGCCCAAAGATGACGATAATAATGGGTCCGAGCGCTACTTTTGGCATTGCGTTTAAGACGACAAGGTACGGATCGAGTACACGGGCAATGAATGGGCTCCACCATAAAAAGGTTGCGATGCACGTACCGAGAAGTGTACCAAGGATAAAGCCGAGGCACGTTTCAAGGAGCGTAGTATATATATGTGGCCAAAGGGAATGATCCTGCCATTTTGTGATGAGTAGATGAAAGATGCTAGACGGTGAGCTAAATAACAATGGATCAATCCACTCGTTTCGGCTAGCGATTTCCCATAATACGAAAAAGAGTATGAGCAGGAGCAGCTGCAATATCCGAACGGCAAATGTCCGCTTTGTTTCACGTTTTTGAAAGCTTTGATGAAACTCTTTTATATTATCCAAGGCGTTCCAACTCCTTCCATATTAACTGGAAGAATGAAGGGAAATCATGGTGCTGACGCGCTTCAAAGGGAGAGAGAGAGCGAATGGTTTCTGGGACTGAAAATACTTTCGTGATGCGGCCTGGTTTCGCTTGCAACAAGTAAATACGATCGCTCATCGCAATGGCCTCTTCAATGTCATGTGTAACGAGAAGTGACGTTTTCTTATATTCTTTTAAAATAGAAAAAACGAGTTCTTCTAATTTCAACTTTGTTTGATAATCAAGAGCAGAAAATGGTTCATCTAGTAATAATATTTTCGGATTTGTGACTAGTGTTCGGACGAGAGCAGCGCGCTGGCGCATTCCACCTGATAATTCACGTGGGTATTGCTTCTCAACCCCTTGTAGGCCAACTTCTTCTAGCAAATGCAAAGCATGTTGTTTCGTTTTGGATGTGTATGTTTTTGTAATGTGTAAGCCGACGGAAATATTATCTTCAATCGTTTTCCACGGAAACAAGTAATCTTGCTGGAGCATATAACCAATGGAAGACGTCGGTTTTGTAATACGTTCACCATCAAGAAAGACGGTTCCTTCAATGGGCTGTAGTAAACTTGAAATGATAGAAAGTAATGTTGTTTTGCCGCAGCCGCTTGGGCCGAGGAAGGAGATAAATTCTCCTTCCTCGATTGTTAAAGAAATATTCGATAAGACAAGGCTGGCATTGCCTTTTGAGAAGAAGCAATGAGATACGTTAGAAAGTTCTAGGAAGTTCATTAGACCCGCCTCTATTTCTTAATGACACTTTCTGCGATGGATGTGTTCACTAACTCTTTATGTTGCACTTCTTTCGGTAATTCGCCAGCTTCTTTCATAATGCTTTGTAGTTGTTTCCACTCTGCCTCGTCTAACAATGGATTTGTTGCGTACGAATGTTGTTGTTTATAACGATCGATGACTTTTACCATAATATCTTTTGGGGTATCTTTAAAACGTGGTTCAACAGCTTTGGCAATTTCGTCTGAGCTATGTGTATCGACCCATTGCTGCGCTTTATAAATAGCGCGTGTAAATTTCTCCGCGGTTGCCTTATCTTTCTTTAAGAAACTTTCTTTTGCCATAAAGGTTGTATACGGAACAGTTCCGGATTCAACGCCGAATGAAGCAACGATATAACCTTTTCCTTCTTTCTCGAGAATGCTAGCAGTTGGTTCAAAGAGCTGCACGAAATCGCCTGTGCCAGATGCAAAGGCATTGGCGATATTCGCAAATTCGATATTTTGAATTAAATTTGTATCTTTGTGCGGATCAATTCCATGTTTTTTCAGTACGTATTCCCCAACCATTTGCGGCATCCCGCCTTTACGCTGACCGAGAAAAGTTGTGCCTTTCACATCATTCCAGTTAAAAGAATTAAGTTTTTTACGAGAAACGAGAAATGTTCCATCTGTTTGTGTTAATTGAGCAAAGTTAATTGCCGGATCTTTTGCTCCTTGCGCATAAACATAAATAGACGTTTCTGAACCGACAAGCGCAATATCGATGCCGTTTGATAATAAAGCTGTCATCGTTTTATCGCCGCCAGCAGTTGTTTGTAGGTCAACTTCTAGCCCTTCATCTTTAAAAAATCCTTTTTCCATCGCGACATATAATGGAGCGTAAAATAATGAATGTGTCACCTCACCAACACGCATTTTCTGTACCTTTGCACTTTCTTCTTTTTTATTACACGCAACAAACGTAAAGGCAATAAGGATAACAATTAAAAAACATGCTAGAACTTTTCGCAATGTATGACACCTCCCAAAATACATTTACTTTAATGTATGTAGGTAAATGCCTATATGTGAGTGGACACAGGAGGAATTTTTTGAATAAAAAATACAGCAATCGTTACAATAAAGTACATAAAAAGATTATGGAGGATACACGTGGAAACGAAAGCGATTATAGCACTAGGTATTTTCTTACTTGCATACGCTGGGATTATTTCGGAAAAACTCCACCGTACACTTATTGCTATGTTAGGTGGAATTTTGATGGTGGTTTTTGGGGTCATCGATCAAAAAACAGCTATTCATCATATTGATTTTAATACAATTGGTTTGTTAATTGGGATGATGATCATTGTATCGATTACTGCGCAGACAGGCGTATTTGGCTACATTGCGATACGGGCTGCGAAAAAGGTGAAAGGACATCCGATTCGACTTCTCTTTGTGCTCGGACTGATTACTGCCATCGCATCCGCTTTTTTAGATAATGTCACGACAGTTTTACTCATCGTTCCAGTTACATTAAGTATCACATCACAACTGAAGGTAAATCCAACTCCGTATTTAATTACTCAAATTTTCGCCTCGAATATCGGTGGTACTGCGACGATGATTGGAGATCCGCCTAATATTATGATTGGCAGTGCTGTAAAAGAACTAACATTTCTTGCGTTCATTAATCATTTATCATTGATTAGCTTTGTAATTTTATTAGTGTCCCTTGTTATATTTACGTTCATTTATAGAAAAAAATTAATAACAACGCCTGAGTTAATGAACGAATTACTGAGCAAGGATGAAAGAAATGAGATTAAAGATGTAACGCTGTTGAAAAAATGTGTCTTTGTTATTGTTGTGACAATTGGCGGTTTTTTTCTTCATCAATTTATTCATATTGAAACGGCTACAATCGCCTTATTTGGTGCCTTTCTCTTACTGCTTATGACCGGTGACAAATATTTAGATAGAACATTAGAAAAAGTGGAATGGACCATTCTTTTCTTTTTTATCGGTTTATTCGTTATCGTTGGTGGATTGGTGGAAACAGGACTTATCGCAATGATAGCTAAAAAAGCGATGGCTCTAACCGGCGGAGAAGTAAAAGCGACAACTCTCTTAATTTTATGGATGAGTGCGATTGTTTCTGCTTTTGTTGACAATATTCCATTTGTAGCGACAATGATTCCGATGATAAAAGAAATGGGGTCAATTGGCATCACGAATTTAGAGCCATTGTGGTGGAGTTTATCGCTAGGAGCGTGTTTAGGTGGAAACGGAACGCTGATCGGAGCCAGCGCCAATTTAGTGGTAGCTGGGTTAGCGGCAAAACAAGGCCATCATATTTCTTTTATGAAATATTTAATAGTTGGATTTCCTGTGATGATTATATCCATTATCTTATCAACGATTTACATATATGTTCGGTATTTAATATGAAGAAAGAAGAGAAGAGCAGTTTTCCTCAAAAAAATGTATAGGAGACACAACTATGAAAAACAGACAGATTTATATGGATCCTCCGAAAACATTAGTAG
Source organism: Bacillus sp. JJ864 (assembly GCF_036963045.1). Taxonomy (NCBI): domain Bacteria; kingdom Bacillati; phylum Bacillota; class Bacilli; order Caryophanales; family Bacillaceae; genus Bacillus; species Bacillus sp. JJ864. The sequence goes on from NZ_JBALLY010000045.1 coordinate 6,154, forward strand.
TAGGATTCGCTTTCATTATTTTCATCGGCACGATTCTTTTAACACTTCCAATTGCGACAAAAGACGGTCAAGGTCTTTCTTGGTTAAATGCATTGTTTACAGCTACGTCTGCTACATGTGTAACTGGGCTTGTCGTAGTGGATACGGGAACAACCTTCACGTTGTTTGGGCAACTCGTTATATTGTCTCTCATTCAAGTAGGCGGTTTAGGATTTATGACGTTTGCGATCTTTTTTGCAGTTTTGTTAGGAAAAAGGATTTCTTTGAAAGAAAGGCTGTTATTGCAAGAGGCGCTGAACAATTTATCTATTGCGGGCATTGTTCGTTTGGCAAAAAGAATTCTTATTTTTACAATTGTAATTGAATTCATCGGTGCGATTTTATTAGCAATTCGTTTTGCATTTGATATGCCGCTTTCTAAGGCTATATATTACGGGATATTCCATGCCGTTTCGAATTTTAATAACGCAGGATTCGATATCATGGGGGAGTTTAAAAGTTTGACTGCGTATGTAGAAGATCCAATTGTCACATTGGTAGTTTGTGTGTTAATTACATTAGGCGGTATTGGTTTTATTGTTATGAATGAGGTATATGAATATAGACAGATCGGGCGCCTTTCCTTACATACGAAGGTAGTTCTTTTTACAAGCTCCCTGCTAGTAGTAGGAGGAACGATTCTTATTTTCTTGTTGGAATTTCATAATCCAAAAACGCTACAACCGTTATCCATGTTTGGTAAATTTTTAGCTTCCTTGTTTCAAGCTGTTACGCCAAGAACAGCTGGGGCAAATACGCTCAGTATTTCAGATTTACACCATTCAACCCTTTTTATTATTATTATTCTCATGTATATCGGGGCTTCTCCTGGATCTACGGGTGGAGGAATCAAAACAACTACATTTGCAATCCTTTTAGGAGCAGTACGGTCACAAATAAAAGGAAAAGAAGACGTGACCTTTTTTCGAAAAAGAATTGCATACGATACAATTTATAAATCACTTACCGTTATGTTAGCGGGTCTATTTATCGTTATAATCGCTGCCATGCTGCTAACAATAACGGAGCCAGGAAAGGACTTTTTAATGATTCTCTTTGAAGCAACATCTGCTTTTGGAACGGTAGGGCTCTCTATGGGACTAACTCCTGAATTGTCTCCGCTTGGTAAAATCATCATTACTTTAACGATGTTCGCAGGAAGGGTAGGTCCATTGACCATTGCTTTTGCCGTTACACTGCGAAGAAATTCAGATCCGTTCAGTTATCCAAAGGGAAAAATTATGATTGGTTAGGTGTTCATTCATCCTTAGAGGAGCGATAGGAATATGAAAAAGCAATACGCAGTCATTGGACTCGGAAGGTTTGGTTCAAGTATTGTAAATACATTAGTAGAAGCAGGAAATGAAGTATTGGCAATTGATAGTAATGAAAAACGTGTAAATGAACTGGAGGATGCGGCCACCCATGCTGTGATCGCTGATGCGACAGATGAAGAAGTATTAAAAGCAATCGGCATTCGGAATATTGATACAGTCATTGTCGCAATTGGAAATGATATTCAAGCAAGCATTTTAACCGTCTTGGTACTAAAAGAATTAGGCGTAAACAAAGTTGTCGTCAAGGCGCTTAATAAACGGCACGGCCAAGTGTTAGAGAAGGTAGGCGCGGACTGGGTCGTATTCCCTGAGTGGGATATGGGTGAGCGTGTAGCCCATCAGCTTATGTTACCGAATGTTCTTAATTTCATTGAACTCGCCAAAGATTACAATATTGAAGAAATTAAAGTGCCTCCTAGCATGTCAGGGAAAAGTCTGAAAGAACTGGATATTCGAGCAAAATTAAATTTAAATGTCATTGCGATTAAAAGTAAGGGGAGAATCAATATTTCTCCTTCCCCAGATGAAGTCGTGCAAGAAGGGGATGGTTTAGTTATGATTGGAGAAAAGAGTAATTTGCATCGTTTTGCAGATTTTGAATAAGCAGTAAGCAGTAAGCATGAAAAGGTTGTAACCAACAAAAAAACCCCCTTTTTCTTTTTAGGAGGGACGAGAGCATCTGGCCGTGCATAGAAACGGTCAGGGCCTTTTTTTACCACATGCGAAGTTCAAACAAAGGAAGAAAGCGAGTGCAGGCTCCTTTTTCCTACATAGCCGTAATCTATATAAATACCAATTAAAAAACCGGTATAAAAACCTCTTTCTTTTAGATGGCCGAGAGGGACTGGCTATGTATAGAAGCGGTCAGGGCCTTTTCCTGCCACATGCAAGGTTTAAAACAAAATGACAAAGCGAGTGCAAGTCATGTTTTGTTCTGCATAACAGCGACTTATATGACGGAAAATTAAAATGGATATATATATCGAGGTGTTTGTTATATACACATTGATACCACTGAGTCGTTTACTACGAGGAGAATACTGCATTCCTTTCTTTTTTTCCTGACTAAGGTTGTAGTTGACATGCATCTTACTGAAGTTATAATTATTTGAGAATCTTAATATTTATATTTAGGATACAGGCCTCAAATCTGAAAAAAACCACGTTAAGCAAATTTCACCATAAAATGATGTGAATTTAGTCCTGCTAAGAGTAGGGGGATACAACACAAAATATCATTTGTGTTGCATGACATGGAGAAAAAACTATTAAAATCGGTTGCTAACGCAACAAAATTTACTCCAAGTAGTCTGTTTTTATATGAAATCCAATTTAAAACATGGTGAAATTAGCTAAAAACTCTTAACGTGTTTTTTTTCAAAATGTGGCGGTACTCCTATTTATTAAGAGAATAAAAAAGGAAGGAGTACAGCATGAATCGACAAAGGAAGAAGAACAGTATGAATCTACAAGGAAGGGGGACTAAAAGTTACAAACCAAAGTGCGCTAAATTTTCTGAATTATTACACGTTTTATTCGCTTTTATGGTAATTATGTTGCCACAGCAACTTTATCCAATAATATCTCATGCAGAGTATGCGGACAATCCAATTGGAAATCAATTACAGAAACCAGATAAGAGTGAGAAATTTGTTTTAAAACCAATGGGAGATGCAAATAAGAGAAGATCTTTAGAAAATCGTACAATGTATCACTCTGATTTAGAACCGACAGGAATTTTTGTTAAAAAAGGAGGACATATTAAAATTCAAGTTCACAATGCTGATAATTCAGCAAAACTGTATGCTACTATCGGACAAGTTGGAACATATGAGTATCTAAATGATAATAAAAATATTGGTTATACTAATTTTGAATTAAAAAGTGGAGATAATGACATCGTTTTTGATAAAGGAGATGGAATGTTATATCTCAAAAATACATCTGAAACAAATACAATTACAGTTTCGATATTGGGGGGAGAAGCTGTCCCTAAATTCATTTTAGGGAAAACCAAGCAAGAAGAATGGCTAAACATGTTGGAAAAAATGCAAAAGGCTCCATTTGTTGAACTAGTTGGTCAACATGTATTTGGTACATTTCAATATCCACTTGCAGCTAAAACGTTAAAAGATAGATCAGTAGAAGATCTATTAAAGTACTGGGACAAAGTATATTTAATTCAAAATGAAGTTTCAGGATTAGATTTGAACGCCAATGGTGTTGCCCAAAAATATGATAATAGAATACATATTGTGAGCCCGGATAACGGTCCCGGATATGCTTATGCAACAAGTGGACATATTGGTTTCCAAAAAAATACTGGTGCAGCTAAAGATATTTTGAGTACTCCTTCAAATCAAGAACAATGGGGTGTATGGCATGAGATGGGACATACATACCAGAATCCAGATTATACATGGAATGGTCTAGGAGAAGTAACTGTGAATATTCCAGCGTTAGTCATTCAAGAAAAGCTCGGGTTTACTAATCGCCTGAAAGGTTCAAGAAAGGAAATAAGTGACTTTTTAAATTTAAATAATCCTAATAAAAACTTTGATAATGCTAGTGTATGGGTTAAGCTTGGAATGTTTGAGCAATTACGCCAAGCATATGGAAATAATTTTTATCCAAAACTTAATCAAGAGTATCGTATTTTAAAAAATTATAACTTGAATACTGATGATAGTAAAAAGCAATTATTTATTCAGATGACAAGTAAGGTTGCCAACAGAAATTTATTACCTTTCTTTGAAAAATGGGGACTATATGCAAATGACGAAACGAAAAAGATAGTAGAACAATATCCGAAAATAACAAAACCCATTTGGAACAATATAATAGAAGAAAATAAAATAGTAGATAGAGAACTTAGTCCGTACATGATCCCGATAGCAAATATAAAAGCTAGTCCAACAGCACTATTAGGAGAACAGGATAGTTCTCATTTAGATGTCTCTAAATTTTTAACAAATATTCGTAATTTAAATGATGACTCCAATGTTAATATTTCTGTTACCCCTTCCTCTATTGAAGCTTTTAAGGTTGGAAAAAATGCTGGGAATTTATTAGTGAAGTTAACAAACAAGTATGGAAATAGTAATCTTATAAAGATTCCAGTTAATGTGGAATATGGGGATACACTAGAATTTTTAGGGTTGGGATCATACTTAGTAGGAAATCTAACGGTACATCCTGAAACAAAAAAATTAAGTTTTTTAGGAACAAATAATTCAGTGCATAGCTATTTTACGGGCAAAGAATATATAGGTGTGGAAATATATGGTAAAAACAAAAAACAAAAAGTAAATGTGAAAGTACAGGGACAAGAGAGTACTAAGAGTACATTGGAAAATGTTATTAACGGTTTAACATATGAGGAGGGGGATATAATTCAAATATATCATGCAGAACCTTCGCGATTCAAATATTATTATGGAAATACAGAAATGACTAAGGAAGGAAATAAAACTTACCTATTCAAGATAAAAAATAATCGATTAGAACAGGTGAAAGAAGAAACAGATGCACCAAATGCGGGTGGAAAACCAAATACAGGTGAG
>NZ_JBALLY010000045.1:11349-11655 GCF_036963045.1 Bacillus sp. JJ864
CCAAATACAGGTGAAAAACCAAATACGGGTGAAAAGCTAAATACAGGTGAAGATAAATCAAAAGTTTTAAAAACAAAGAAGAATTCGAGAGAAAATAGAGAGATATTACCAAAAACAGGGGGCGGAATTTCTATAGAATTATATATGGGCATACTTTTTGTAATGATGGGATTAGGTTTACTTTTATTGAACAAAAAAAGTAACCAATGATGTTAATTTTCAGGTGGTAGATAAAGTGAAACTATAATCAGTGGGGTTTTTCTTCATCCCCCACTGATCATTAGTTGAACTAATCGGGCTTTTACG
>NZ_JBALLY010000045.1:11700-19208 GCF_036963045.1 Bacillus sp. JJ864
ACCTAACTTCTTTGCTTTTTCCGGTTTTTCATAAAGTAACTGAGTAGTTACTAAAAAGCGAAGTCTTCATCAGACTCCGCTTTTTTCCTTATTTTTGTGGAGGTGTCACTTTTAATTCTTTAATCCCGTCTTTTAATGTGACTGTATCTGTCGTTAATCTCTTCCAACTATTTTGAGCGGAATCCAGGGTAGGTTTTAAGAATTTAAATTTATTTTGATCAGCTTTTTCAGATGCCTTCTCAATATGTCCCAGTACTCCTGAATATTTAGAATCTAAATCATCCCATTGATCGTACATATAAGTAAGAGAACTAATGGCTTTATCAATCGCACTATGCATCTCACTAATATTATTAAACGCAACTCCAACTATACGATTTAATGTTATTTTATAATCTACAGTCTGACGTAATTTTGCTAATTCTGGCTCTAACCAGCCTAAGTTACTTCTTGCTGTACCTATCATTGTACCACCAGAAATCCATGTAGGAATAGTGGGAATAGATACTGTTATTATTCCATCAGATTCTAATTTTTTATAATAGTTTATTTTTCCTAAAACTTCATTTAGACGTTTTTGATCGGCTTCAACATCAGCTCCTTGGTTTTTTAAGATTAACTGTAAGAGATCTTTATTGCTTCCAAATGCTCTAATATCTTGACCAATATCGTCTTTTAATTTAGTTAATTCTTGTATTAATTTTTGGGCATACTCTTGGTTTTGTTGAATTTCACCTCGTAAATCTGTAATCCCTTTTTTTAAAGTATCTCCATTCCCCGTATTAATCGCATCTACTAATGTTCTATAATAACTGTCGAATTTTGTATCGTATTCAATAATGTCTGTCAATGTATTTAAAAGCTGTCCTTTTATTTGCGTATCCCATTTAACAGCATGTTCTCTAGCATTCTTCTGATCTTGTACAATTTTACTAGGTAAATCTGTATATCCATTAATAGTGATGCCTTCAAAATTCACATCTGGATTATTAATTAATAAATAAGAATAGTCATTCATGGATTTTGCAAATACCCCGGCGTCTTGCAAAGCTTTTTTCATCTGTTCTTCATTTGCTGAAAGAGACATATCCCCAGTGTTAGTTTGTTCAATTTCACTTGCAAAGGCTGTTACTGGTGTAACTGCATTAGCCGTTGTAATTGTTAAAAACGTTGATACAGCAAGTATTTTGTAAGGGATTTTTTTAATCATTTCATATTCCTCCTCTGTAGGTTTTGATTGGAAGTTCTATTCTTCTTTAAAAGTGAACTTAGTTCTGCATCTTTATGAATATCATTTCAACTTTTTTTAGTAGCCTTCAAATCATCAAGTATTAAAGAAAAGTAGTTACAAAGAAAATTTATAGTGAAAGGCGAAGTCTGTAATCAGACTCCGCCTTTTCGGTGTATAAGGAATTATTAATTGTTGTATGCCTATTTAACAATATAATTCTAGATTCTCTATGTTTTAAGCAACTTTACAACAGAACCGATATTTCCTTATTTTTGTGAAGAAACAGGTGTCACTTTTAATTCTTTTATCCCTTCTTTTAGTCTGAACGCATCTGTGTGTAAATTTCTCCAACTACTTTTAGCTGCATTCAAGTTAGCTTTTAAGAATGTAAATTTCTCTTTAGCAGCTTTTTCAGATACCGTATCAATTCTATCCAGTACCCCTTTATATTGAGAATCTAAATCATGCCATTGTGCAGACATATAAGTAAGAGAATTAATAGCATCATCAAGCGCCTTATGCATTTCACTAATATTATTATACGCAACGCCAACTACACGATTTAATGTTATTTTATAATCTACAGTCTGACGTAATTGTGCTAATGTCGGCTCTAACTTAGCTAAATTATCCTGTGCTGTAACCACTATTATACCACCAATCCACGGTAGGCCAAAAATGGCACCCTTCATTACATTAAATCCATCAGATTCTAATTGCTTATAATAGTTTACTGATCCTAAAATTTCCTCTAGACGCTTTTGATCGGCGTCAACATCAGCACCTTGGCTTTTTAAAATGGACTGCAAGAGATCTTTATTGCTTCCGAATGCTCTAACATCTTGTCCAATAGCGTCTCTTAACTTACTTAATTCTGCTATTAATTTTTTTGTAGACTCTTGGTTTTTTTGAATTTCACTATGTAAATCTGAAATCCCTTCTTTTAAAGTATCTTTAGCCACATTAGCTTCAGCCACTTTAGCCATTTTAACCTCAGCCACATTAGCTTCATTAGCCTCTTTAAACTTTTTAGCAGCCGTATCAGCCGCATTTACTAATGTTTCATAATAAGTGTCAAATGTCGTATCGTATTCGATAATGCCTGTCAATGTATCTAAAAGCTGTTTTTTTATTTCCGTATCCCATGTAATAGCATGTGCTCTTGCATTCTTTTGATTTTGTACAATTTTACTAGGTAAATCTGGATACCCATTAATAGTGATTCCTTCAAAATTCACATCTGGATTCTTAATTAACATATAAGAATAGGCATTCATAGATGTTGCAAATAACCCAGTCTTGCTCAAAGCTTCATTCATCTTTTGTTCATTTGCTGAAAGAGACATATCTCCATTGTTAGTTTGTTCGATTTCACTTGCAAAAGTTGCTACTGGTGAGAGTACAGAAGTTGTTGTCAAAGTTAAAAACGCCGATGCAGCGAGTATTTTGAAAGGGATTTTTTTGATCATTTCATATTCCTCCTATATAGGTTTTGATTTTTAGTTCTTTGTTTCTTGTTTAAAAGAAATATCTTTCGAAATGAATTCTGCATCTGTATGAATATCATTCCAACTTTGTTTAGCAGCTTTTAAATCATCAAGTATTAAAGAGAGTTTATGTTCTTGCATTTGGTCGATATTATCATGTAAATCTGTATAATTGGCACCCATTTTATTCCATTGTTGTTGAATACTTGTTAGAGACATGATCGCTTGATCCACTGTCTGATACAGAGTTGTCAAAGTGTCTTTCGCGCTAGTAAGCGAAATAACTGCTTGGCCAGCAAGATCGGCTTTCATACTTAATTGTCCGATTTTGTTAGAAATTTCGTTATAGGAGTCCATATGTTTAGACGCCGCGACACCAGCTGCTGTTCCTAAACCGATACCAGCTGCACCGAGAGCCGCAAGGCCACCAACAACAGCTGGTGTTGCTGTACCGCCAGTCACAACAATTACTACCGTTCCTGCAATGGCTGCAGCAACTAAAATGACTGCTCCCAATCCACCACCAATTGACCATGCTAATACATTGTTAAAATGCTCTGTCTGAGTAGAACGTAGCTTCTCAATTTCAGCCTGAAGTTGTGGAATCAGGGCATTATTTCCGGCTAATAGTGCCGTTAATCCACCTTGCCCATCTGGGCCACCAACATTATTTTTAAACCCTGTAGAATTGTCATACAGTTTTGTTTTGAAGTCTTGTAACATCTTAATTACTTCTGTAACTTCTTTTGAATTTGTATTAATTGTAGTGATTAAATCATTTAGGCCCTCTTTTAGCTCGCCCTTATCTTTCTTTTTAGCAGCATCTTCCAATATACTGTAATAACTTTTAAATTGTTCATCGTAATTTACAATATTACGTGCTGTTTTTTGAATCTGCGGCTTCGCTGTATCTAACCAATAATTCGCATTGATTCGTGATAGTTCCTGATTAAGGTGAATATTTTTAATTAATTCTGCTCCTTCTGAACCTAAATCAATATTGGATAAATTTACATTTGGTTGTTTAATCATTGTTTTTGCGTACAAATCCATTACAAGAATATGAGATCCTGTTTCAGCTAATGCTTTCTTCAGCCCTTCAGGCCCTAATTCATAATTCCCTACTTTTTGTTCTTGAGCGGTTTGTTCCTGGGCAAGCACATGAATAGTGTTACCATTAGTAGCAGTTATAAGTGTTGCTAGAGTGGCTACAGCTAACACTTTAAATGGAAATTTTTTCATAACTATTCTCCTTCTCAGTTTTCTGATAGATTCTTATAATCTTTATATTATTTTTGTTACATGAATCCATTTTAATTTTTCGACATATAGATTGCGGCTATGAAGAAGAGCCTACAATTGCTTTCTCCCTTTGTTTTACCTTGCATGTGGTAGGAAAGGGCACTGACCGCTTCTATGCATGGCCAGATGCTCTCAACCACCGAAAAAGAATGGTTTTATGTCGTTTTTTAATTTGGATCTAAATAAATTCATGTAACTACTCAGCCATACATTTCATTTAGAAGTTTGGTAAGGAGTATAATTGCTGCCATAAAGATAAAAATGGACCTACACCTCGCTGCCTTTCTCTGTTTTAAAACTTTGCGCGTGGCAGGAAAATGCACTGACCGCTTCTATACATAGCCAGTCCCTCTCGACCACTTAAAAAAATGCTTTTCTATCGGTTTTTCATAGAGTGAATGAGTAGTTACAAATTCGCAATATTAAAACTTATTAACTTGTTCTTCAAGGTAACTTGTTACATGTTTTAATTGTCTTAATGTATCTTTTTGAGACTGCTGGTCAGTTGCATCAACATTAGTAGATAATTTTGTAACATTATTTTTGATTAGATCCAAATCTTCTTTATAGCGTTTTAGTAGATCAAGTTCTACATCTACTTGATTTGCAAATGTATGTAAATCATTTTGCATAATAAGAAGCATTGATTTTTGTAAATCTGCTACTGTTAGGTTCTTTGTTAAATCATAAAATTTTTGGTTTTGTGTCTCTAAATCAGCTAAATGTGCTCGTTGCTCTGCTGTTAGTTTATTTACTTCAGCGAAGGCGCTATATGTTTTTTTAATTTTTTCAGGATCAATAACTTTCGTAAGGTCATACTCTTTCGTTTTTGCAACTGCAGCTGCAGCAATTTCACTTTTTTTGTTTTTCTCAATTTCTTCACGAGCTGCTTTTTTGACAGCTTCAATCTCTAGAGTAGATTTACCCTTTTTTTTCGCTTCGTCCGCTGCTTTTTTCTCTGCTTCTAAAATAGACTTGTTAATTTCTTTTCCTTTGTTATACGCTGCCACTGCTGTTTGAGCAGTCGGTTCAATGATATCTTTTGAAAGACTATAGACTTCTTTGAATATAGTAAGTCCTTGTGAATTTAAAGCTCCTGGTAACAATGCGATTTGTTGTAAATCATTTTGAATTGATTTTTGGGTATTTTGTAATTCATTTTTTAGCTGGTCTATTTTCCCTGTTCCCTCTGAGCTTAGGGCAACCTGCGCTTTTGTCACATCAGTATCGAGATCTTTAAGTTTTTTATCAAGCTGTAATTTAAGATCTGTTAATTCATTAATCTGACGTTGCGCGTTTTCTTGGTTCGTCATAGCCATGTCTTGAAGAACTTCAAGTCTATCCAAAAACCCTTCTTTATCTTCTTTACTGTCTACAAACGCCTTTAATGTTGGATAATAGCTATTAAATTTAGTTACAAATCCTTTACTTTTTGAATTTAATAGAATTAATTTTGGATAAAGTTCCGATGACCATTCGTTCATATCTTTCTTGATTAGGTCTTGGTTCGTATTTAAAGCTGGGACTTCCGCTAGCTGTACATTAGGACTCATTAAAGCCTGATCTATATATGTTTGGATTAATTTAGATTGCGCACCTAATTTTCTTAATGATGAGGAAATATCTGTATTCTCTTGCTGTGTTTCTGCCTGAACAATTGGCGTTGCCAAAGCATTGATAGGAATAGCCGCCCCAGTAACAATTGACGTTATTAAAAATCCTGTAATTATTTTATTTTTCATTTAGTACACCTCTTCGCTGTTATTTTTTTACAATTTTATTCATACATCTTGAACGACCTATAGTTTTGTTTTCTCCTTGCCTAACTGAGGTAGGAGAATTTTCGGATAGAGTGTTAAATCGAGAAACTCTCGTTATTATCTATTTTCATAGAATGTAAGGACCTTACGCCCTCATTGTAAACATTATGTTTTTGATAAGTAAACAGTAAAATTCCACCGCATATATTTGAAAATTCAGATTTTGCTTATTCGTATTAGAAAAAACATTATATCTAAAAAATTAAATGATATGAATCAATTCACTAAGTGAAATAGTTATAATCTGATAATTAAGCCTAAAATGTAATGGTTTTCACCGATCTATATGAATTGCTTGATAAAAAATGTTTTTAATATAATTTAAAAGCACCTTGTATATTGATTTACTTTATTTGGGAAATGTAAAATTGCATATCAATATGGTCATATCAACGATAAATAATCTATAAAATTATTATCATATGAATAGTAATTATATTTTCCATAAACATTACAGGGAAAAAGGTTTTTATACAGGGAATAAGATGAGGTATGCTAAAAATCTTTCTGAATGTATAGGTATAAACTAGATACATATGGAGAATACAAATCGAAAAACAAGGATAACTATATAGGGGGATAAAATGCTTGAAGAGTATAAAATGAAAAGTAATACAGAGTAGGGTTTGATTTTTCATTAATGGGCAGTAAGACACCACTTTAAGCTTGAGAGAGAAGCAAAGAAGATAGGTGAGGGGTAAAACATTATGAAATGAAGTAGATGAACAGGTTCTGTTGCAAGGTTTTTGAAACCTATATAAAAGTGAAAGGCGAAGTCTTGAATCAGACTCCGCCTTTTCGGTGTATAATGAATTATTTATTGCTGTATGATTATTTAACGATGTAACCTTAATTTCTCTATGTTTTAGGAAATTTTGTAACAGAACCGATAATTCTTTATTTTTGTGAAGGTTCCACTTTTAATTCTTTTATTTCTTCTTTTAATATGGCTACATCTGTTTTAAATGTTTTCCAACTATCTTTAGCTGCATCCAAGTTAGGTTTTAAGAATTTAAATTTGTTTTGATCAGCTTTTTCAGAGGTATTCTCAATCTGTTGCAGTACCACTGTATATTGAGAATCTAAATTATTCCATTGCGTGGACATATAAGTAAGAGCATTAATAGCTCCGTCAATCGCATTATGCATCTCATTAATATTATTATACGTAACTCCAACTACACGGTTTAGGGTTATTTTATGATCTACAGGCTGATTTACTTTTTCTAATAATGGTGTTACTAACGGCTGTAACTCTTTTAATTGATCTTCTGCTACAACTACTATTATACCACCAATCAACGGTAGGCCCAAAACGGTACCCTTCATTACATTGAATCCATCAGATTTTAATTTGTTATAATGATTTATTTTCGCTAAAATTTTATCTAGACGCTTTTGATCCACTTCGATCTCAGCTTCTTGCTTTTTTAAAATCGACTGCAAGAGATCTTTATGGTCTCCAAATGCTTTAACATCTTGTCCAATTTGATTAGGTAAATTTGTATGCCCTTCCAAATCAATTCTTGCAAAATTCACATCTGGATTATTAAGTAACATATAAGAATATCCATTCATAGATTTTGCAAATACCCCAGCATCTTGCAAAGTTTTTTTCATCTGTTCTTCACTTGCTGAAAGAGACATATCTCCATTGTTAGTTTGTTC
>NZ_JBALLY010000045.1:19213-19478 GCF_036963045.1 Bacillus sp. JJ864
TAATCGTTAAAAACGTCGATACAGCGAGTAGTTTGTAAGGGATTTTATTAAGCATTTGATATTCCTAGATATTAAACGAACCACTGTTCGGTTCTCTCCTTGCACATACTTGAAAAGGAGAGTTCTTTCTGATAGAGTGTTAAAAACTCTCGTTATTATTTGCTTCCATAGAATGTAAGGTCCTTACGCCCCCATTTAAACACTATGTTTTTAATAAGTAAACAATAAAATTTTAGCACTTATATTTCATAATTCAGATATTTTG
>NZ_JBALLY010000046.1:0-19521 GCF_036963045.1 Bacillus sp. JJ864
TAAAACGCTTTCATTTTTTTGGTTTGTTCACAAAATTGTCTAAAATACACTTTGATACTATGGCAATGTTGTTTTATAATGGAACTAATCATCTATACATGCATACATTAATTGTGAAATAAATAACATATTGAGTTTATATAAATGTAAACGTTATCAAAGGAGAGGTGGTACAAATGAGTAAATTTTTCTTCGATCAAACTCCTGCAACAGTTGAGGATGGAAAATTGATAGAATATGCAGAAACGATTTATGGAAAGGGCGGGCGTTCTGTATTAGAGAACTTAGTTTTAAAGGCATCTATTCGACTACGTGATCGTTATCCTCATAAGTCAGATGAGCAGATTTCTTACCTTGTGAATCAAGAGTTACATGATATGTTTCAAAAATATGTGTAAGGAGCGGGGATTCCCTCTCCTTATTTTTTGTATAAGGGGAATGTGGATTGCGAAAACTAATGCCGAAGTATATACGAGTGGGGTGAACAAAATGAGTAACGGAGCAGGCGGTTCAAAGAAGAATAGAGAAACGGATGCAAATCATGTAAGTGCAAAAGATAGAGAATATCAAAAGAGAATGACAAAAATTCATCAGCAAGAACATAACGATGGCCGAAAATATAATGGGAAAATCTAAAAAGAACTTTTACTTTCTAACATAAAAAAGCTCCTTGTAGAAGGAGTTTTTTTTATGTTAGAAAATGATTGGCTGTCACATAAAAGAGTCCACCGTTTATAATTTGCATCGTAATGCGCGGTTCATATTGCTCTTGTAAGGCTCGTTTTTCTATTTCGTAGCTTTCTGGTAATTCATTACTTTCCTCATAAAATCGGTTTAGTAGTTGTAAATCGTGATTCCAACGAACTTTTGCTTCTTCAGCCCATGAGTGATCGTCTGAAGCAATGATACGTTTCATAGCTTCTTCCATTCTAGATAGGCCGCTTTGCGGTTTAATAATTGGCGTTAATGTAAAACAAAAATCAGGGATTTTTGGTGTAAGACGAAGCGCTGTTAATGCCTCATGAAAATTTGTAATCATTGCACCAGAAATAAGGTGAATCCCGATGGAATACAGCATATCCTTTTTTCGATCACATTGATAGGAGACCTTTATATTGACGCCAAGCCAAGGGTGAAGTGGAGTGCTTGTTTGTCCATTTGAATGTACATCTTCAAATAAACGAATGTAAGCACCTAATTCTTTTGTTGCTTGAAAAATTTGATGTAAGCGCGGAGAACCGTAGTGAATGAACTCGCCCTCTTGCTCCTCATGTTTTGCATCAGTAATGAATGTAAGACGCATCGGATTTGGTATCCCGCCCGTTTTTTCAAGATAATGCCAGTAAAATGGACGGTTCATCAGTAGTTTGTCCATTTCGATTGTTAATTGAACGTCTAATAAATGAGGAAAACGCTGCAAAATTTCACAGCCGTTTGCCTCAAAAAAACAATGTAAATAATGATGAATTTCATGTTGCTGCATAGCCATGCACCTCGGCTTCATTTCGTTTGGCAAATTCAATAATCGACGTTAAATTTTCCATTTTAATGCGGATTTCTCCTTCACTTTTGGAATGAGTAAAAATATCGTGAATGTGCGCATCGATGTTTTTCATATTAATTCTTGTTAAAATTTCATCTAAATCACCAATGACACGCTCAAATAAGTCAATTTTTTCATACAGCAGTTTTAAAATATGCTCTTCTACTGTATACTTCGTTGCCAAATTATAAATATGAACGTCATGCTTTTGTCCGAGACGATGAATCCGTCCGATTCTTTGTTCAAGGCGCATCGGATTCCAAGGAAGGTCGTAGTTGATCATGTAATTACAAAATTGTAGATTTATTCCTTCACCGCCTGCTTCTGTCGCAATTAATACTTGGGCATGGTTCTGAAACAATTCTTTCATCCAATCTTTTTTACCGCGTTTAAATCCGCCCCGAAAAGGTACAGACGAGATGCCGTGCTGCTTTAAAAACCACTGTAAATACATTTGGGAAGCACGGTATTCTGTGAAAATTACAACTTTATCATTAATTTCTTTAATGATTTCTAATGCTTTATTTGCTTTTGAATTAGCGGAAATACCATTAATTTTCTCCATTAACACATCTATGTATGGATCTACTGTATATTGCTCATCTTCTTTTTGTCGCTTTTCTACATGTTTTTTTAGTGAGAAATAAACAGCTTCGCGGCTGCTGCACGCTTCACGCTTCAATGTTAAAGCAGAAAATGCAGAAGTAAATCCATCTTGTCTTTTCCATCCTTCAATTGCATCGTATAAAGCCCTTTCTTGTTCATTGAAGTCGACAAAGAGCGTATGAACATGTCGTTTTGGCCAATCGATGCCAGTGTCGTGTCGTCGATTCCGTACCATTACTTTATTAATGAGTTCTTTTAAATGTTCATCTGTTTCAGTCGTGCGATTTTTCGAAGCGTAATATTCTTCAAAATTAGATTGGTTGCCGAGATGGCCGGGTTTTAATAACGAGACAAGATTAAAGATTTCATCAATGCGATTTTGAACAGGTGTTGCGGTAAGTAATAAACAAAATTTTTTCTTTAATAGTTGGGCAAATTCATAGTTTTTCGTTTTGTTGTTTTTTAGTTTATGTGCTTCATCAATAATAATGAGGTCATATTCTAAATTTAAAACGATATCACGATGCGGAGAGCGCTTTGCTGTATCGATAGACGATACAATAACGTCAGCTTGCTCCCAGGAGTAACTTTTTCGCTGCATGGCGGCTGGAATGAAAAATTTTGTATTTAGTTCATATGCCCATTGTGAAACGAGAGATGCAGGTACAAGAATAAGTACTTTTTTCACAAGTCCGCGCACCATATATTCTTTTAAAATAAGTCCAGCTTCAATTGTTTTTCCAAGGCCAACTTCATCTGCTAAGATTGCTTTTCCGTTCATTTGTTCAATGACGGTTTGCGCTACTTCTAACTGATGTGGAAGTGGCGTGAAATTAGGTAAATGTTTAGGCGCCTGTAGCCCGTCAAATTTGGGAATGAGAAGGGACTGTTCAGTTTGATATGCGAGATGAAATAGTTCCCAGTTTGTCCACGGGCCATCTTCTTCTATTCGTTTTAAGAAGTTTTCTTGCCAAGAACGCTCTATTGAAATTTCGACATTCATGGATAATATCTCACCTTCTATAAATTCTAAATTATTTTTTTAGCTAGAATATTGATGAAACGACTCGAAAAATGTTAGGATAATGGTGTGAAATGTGTGGAATCTTTCGTATTTTATCCATGAAAGCACTTTTTTATTTACGCTTTCATAAAAAAATAGAATCAGATTCCGTATATCCCATCTTTTCTGAACTGAAAATGTTTAGAAATGGGAAACCAACTTTTATTGATTTGTCATAGAAAGCGTAAGGGGGAGAGAACATGATTACGTTACAACGTACACCGCTATTTGATGTATACGCGAAGTATGGTGGGAAAACAATTGACTTTGGTGGTTGGGAATTGCCAGTTCAATTTTCAAGCATTAAAGAAGAACATGAAGCTGTTCGTACAGAAGCAGGTCTTTTTGATGTTTCTCACATGGGAGAAGTAGAAGTAAAAGGTGCAGATAGTTTAGCATTTTTACAACGTGTAGTTACAAACGATGTTTCTATCTTAAAGGTAGGCGGAGCACAATATACGGCAATGTGTTACGAAGATGGTGGTACAGTAGATGACTTATTAATCTACAAACGCGGCGAAGAAGACTATTTACTAGTAATCAATGCATCAAACATTGAAAAAGATTATGAGTGGTTAGCCTCTCATGTAAGCGGCGATGTGCAAGTAGTCAACGTTTCTAGTGAAATTGCACAACTTGCAATTCAAGGACCAAAAGCAGAGGGCATTTTACAAAAAGTTGTATCAGAAGATTTGAAAGAAATTAAGTTCTTTAAATTTAAAGACAATGTTCTTGTGGATGGTGTAGAAGCGCTTGTATCTCGTACTGGTTATACAGGTGAAGATGGATTTGAAATTTACTGTAAGAGCGAAGAGGCTGCAAAGATCTGGGAGAAACTTCTTGAAATAGGCGAAGAAGACGGCTTAAAACCATGTGGTTTAGGAGCGCGTGATACACTTCGTTTTGAAGCAACACTACCTCTTTATGGTCAAGAGTTATCAAAAGATATTACACCAATTGAAGCTGGAATTGGCTTTGCAGTAAAACCAAATAAAGAAATGGATTTCTTTGGAAAAGAAACGTTAAAGGAACAAAAAGAAAACGGTGCACCCCGTAAATTAGTCGGCATCGAAGTAATTGAACGTGGTATCCCGCGCACGCATTATCCAGTATATGTGGGCGAAGAAAAAATCGGGGAAGTTACAAGTGGTACACAATCTCCAACGTTAAAGAAAAGTATCGGTTCAGCGTTAATTGATGTGAAATATGCAGCAGTTGATACAGAAGTGGAAATTGAAATTCGTAATAAACGCGTCAAAGCAGTTGTTGTTCCAACACCATTTTACAAACGTTCAAAGTAACGGGGAGAGGGGTAGATTTCATGTTGCATCGTTATCTTCCAATGACAGAAGAAGACAAAAAAGAAATGTTACAAACGATCGGCGTTCAAACGATTGATGAGTTATTTTCTGATATTCCAGAAAGCGTTCGTTTTCAAGGAGATTTAAATATTAAACAAGCAAAATCAGAACCAGAACTTTTAAAAGAACTGTCTGAGCTTGCTTGTAAAAATGCAAACTTAAAAGACTATGCTTCCTTCTTAGGGGCAGGTGTATATGATCATTATGCACCAGTAATTGTAGATCATGTTCTTTCTCGTTCAGAATTTTATACAGCTTATACGCCGTACCAACCAGAAATTTCACAAGGGGAATTACAAGCAATCTTTGAATTCCAAACAATGATTTGTGAACTAACAGGTATGGATGTAGCGAACTCTTCTATGTATGACGGAGGTACAGCGTTAGCAGAAGCGGCAATGCTAGCAGCGGGTCATACTCGTAAAAAGAAAATTCTTGTTTCTAAAGCAGTTCATCCGGAATCAAGAGCAGTTCTTGAAACATATGCAAAAGGTCAACACCTTGAGGTTGTTGAAGTTGATTATAAAGATGGTGTAACAGACTTAGACGTATTACAAAGCGAAGTAGATGATACAGTAGCTTGCGTAATCGTTCAATATCCAAACTTCTTTGGACAAGTAGAGAAACTAGCTGATATTGAGAAAATCGTTCATCAGCAAAAATCATTATTCATCGTTTCTTCTAATCCATTATCATTAGGAGCATTAACACCACCTGGTAAATTTGGTGCTGATGTTGTTGTAGGCGATGCACAGCCATTTGGTATTCCAACACAGTTTGGCGGCCCGCATTGCGGTTATTTTGCTACAACAAAAGCGTTTATGCGTAAAATTCCAGGACGCCTTGTTGGACAAACAGTGGATTCTGAAGGACAACGTGGTTTCGTATTAACGCTACAAGCACGTGAGCAACATATTCGTCGTGATAAAGCGACATCTAATATTTGTTCAAACCAAGCGCTAAACGCATTAGCAGCTTCTGTTGCAATGACAGCACTTGGAAAACAAGGTGTGAAGGAAATGGCACGTCAAAACGTTTCTAAAGCACAGTATGCAAAACGTCAACTTGAAGCAAAAGGCTTTACAGTAACATTTGCTGGCCCGTTCTTCAATGAATTTGTTGTTGATTGCAAACGTCCAGTACAAGAAGTAAACGATGCATTATTATCAAAAAATATTATCGGTGGTTACGATCTTGGCCGTGATTATAAAGAGCTTACAAATCATATGCTTCTAGCTGTAACAGAGTTACGTACAAAAGAAGAAATTGATACACTTGTAAACGGAATGGGGGCTATCCAATGAAGAATCAAGACCAAGCACTTATTTTTGAAATGAGTAGAGAAGGACGCATAGGATATAGCTTACCCCAATTAGATGTAGAAGAGGTAAAATTAGAAGACGTGTTTGAGAGCGAGTATATTCGCACGGAAGATGCAGAGCTTCCTGAAGTATCAGAACTTGATATTATGCGCCATTACACAGCACTTTCAAACCGTAATCATGGTGTTGATTCTGGATTCTATCCATTAGGATCTTGTACGATGAAGTACAATCCGAAAATTAATGAAAATGTAGCTCGTTTCCCTGGCTTTGCACATGTTCATCCGCTTCAAGATGAAAAGACAGTGCAAGGTGCAATGGAATTAATGTATGACTTACAAGAGCATTTAATAGAAATTACAGGTATGGATACTGTAACGCTTCAACCAGCAGCAGGAGCGCACGGTGAATGGACAGGATTAATGTTAATTCGTGCATATCACGAAGCAAAAGGCGATTATAAACGTACGAAAGTAATCGTTCCTGACTCTGCTCACGGAACAAACCCAGCTTCTGCAACAGTAGCAGGATTTGAGACGATAACAGTACAATCTAATGAAAATGGTCTTGTTGATTTAGAAGACTTAAAGCGTGTTGTGAATGAAGAAACAGCAGCGCTTATGTTAACAAATCCAAATACACTTGGACTATTTGAAGAGAACATTTTAGAAATGGCAGAAATCGTCCATAATGCCGGCGGTAAATTGTACTATGACGGTGCAAACTTAAATGCGGTATTAAGTCAAGCGCGCCCAGGAGATATGGGATTTGACGTTGTGCATTTAAACCTTCATAAAACATTTACAGGTCCGCATGGCGGCGGTGGCCCAGGTTCTGGTCCAGTAGGTGTAAAAGCTGATTTAATTCCGTTTTTACCAAAGCCAATTTTAGAGAAAACAGAAAGTGGCTATCACTTTAATTACGATCGTCCACAAGCAATCGGACGCGTGAAACCGTTCTATGGTAACTTTGGTATTAACGTTCGTGCGTATACGTATATTCGTTCTATGGGTCCAGATGGACTTCGTGCAGTAACAGAATATGCAGTATTAAACGCGAACTATATGATGAGAAGATTAGCTCCATTCTACGATCTTCCATTTGACAGACATTGTAAGCATGAATTTGTTTTATCTGGTCGTCGTCAAAAGAAACTTGGCGTACGTACGCTTGATATTGCAAAACGTCTGCTTGATTTCGGCTACCATCCACCAACAATTTACTTCCCATTAAATGTGGAAGAATGTATTATGATTGAGCCGACAGAAACAGAATCAAAAGAAACATTAGATGGGTTTATCGATACGATGATTCAAATCGCAAAAGAGGTAGAAGAAAATCCAGAAGTGGTTCAAGAAGCGCCGCATACAACAGTAATTAAGCGCCTTGATGAAACAATGGCAGCACGTAAGCCGATTTTACGCTATCAAAAACCATCTATGGTTCAAGTTTAATAATAATTTGTAGAGAACTCGCTATATGCGAGTTCTTTTTTCATATTGTCGAAGAAAGCGTCATTACCTAAAAAAGATGTTACAAAATTGAAGGTTTTATGTAAGATTGGAGAATTATCACACTTTCTCAACATTTTTGTTGAAAAAGTCCCTTTGATAAAATTGTGTATTTTTGTTAGAATTTTATTGAAATTAAAGTAAATGAGAAGCAAGAATGTCAATTTTTCATACATATGTGAAGAAATGAACAAGGGGATGAAAAAGATGAGCTATAAGCGTTGTAGGATGGTGTACCATTTAGAAAATGGTGATATGATTAAGGATATTAAAGAATTTTATTACCAGGATACAGAAAAAATGTTAGAGAGAGTGAAGCATCACGTATTAGATAACAAGAGTGTAACTGCAATTGATAGTAAAGGAACACTTATTCCAATTGCTTGTCATGATATTGTGAAAGTTGAGTTAGATCATTTACAGGAAAGTTAGTCTTGAGTCGTAAGGGATAATTCGTTACAATAAATGAGTAATTAGAGAGGAGTTTGTTATGGGTAGTAAAAGACATTTCTATATGTTTATTGTTGCATTTTTACTTGTTGCAGCATTAACGGTATATTTAATTATTGATAGCCATTGGTATAACACAGTACATCCAGCATTTCTTATTTTTATGTATGTTGGAATTGCGATTGTAAGCTTTGGTATGAGAGATGAGATGTTAAATCGCTTTGAGAAGTGATACATATATGAAAGACCAACAGGAAATTGTTGGTCTTTTTTTTGTTGCCAAAAATAGAGAGGTGCGTATATACTGTATATATAAGATATGTACAGTATATACGCACTGTGGAGGGAAATATGAATATTATTATTTCAAACTCTTCACCAGATCCTATTTATGAACAGATTAGTAAGCAGCTTCGGCAACTTATTTTAAATGGGAAATTACAAGGTGGAGAGCAATTACCGTCTATCCGAAGTTTAGCGAAGGAATTACAAATTAGCGTCATTACGACGAAACGAGCGTATGAAGAGCTTGAAAAAGAAGGGTATATTGAGACAGTTGCTGGAAAAGGGACGTATGTTTCTGTGCAAAATAATGAGCTCATACGAGAACAAAGGTTGCGATTGTTGGAAAGTAAAGCTGAAGAAGTAGTAAATGAAAGTAAACTTCTCCAGTTGTCTCTTGAAGAGTTGCAGCATATGATTGCGTTTCTATATAAGGGGGAATAAGACACATGCTAGAATTAAAAAATGTTTGTAAAGACTATCAAGGTTTTTCTATCCGAAATGTAAATTTTAGTCTGCCGCGCGGATATATAATGGGGTTTATTGGACCGAACGGATCAGGAAAAAGTACAACAATCAAAATGATTATGAGTTTAGTAAAACGACATAGTGGTGAAATTCATATTTTTGGTAAGGACAATCAAAAATATGAAAAAGAAGTAAAACAAAATATCGGCTTTGTATACGATGAAAATCATTACTATGAAGATTTAACATGTGAACAAATGAAGCGTATTATCGCACCTTTCTATAAAAAGTGGGATGAAGCGCAATATCAATCATACATGGAACGATTACAAGTTCCGAAAAATAAAAAGATTAAACAGTTATCAAAAGGAATGAAAATGAAATATGCCATTGCTATGGCACTGTCACATCATGCTGAGTTAATCATTATGGATGAACCAACAGCAGGTTTAGATCCGGTTGTCCGAAGTGAGCTGCTTGATATATTGCAAGAGATTGTGATGGAAGAAGAAATATCCGTGTTATTTTCCACACACATTACAACGGATTTAGAATGTATTGCTGATTATATTACATTTATCAATGAAGGTGAAATCGTCTTTACTGGAGAGAAAGACGAATTATTGGAGAATTACATAATCGTAAAAGGAAGCAATGATTTGTTAGATAAAGAAGGAAAAGAACTGTTTATCGGTTTAAGAAAAAATAAATATGGGTTTGAAGGACTGGCTCGGGATAAACAGGCAGTTGTAGATTGGTTTGGGCAAGAAGTTGTATTAGAAAAGCCGACGCTTGATGATATTATCGTGTATACGACGAAGGGGAGAAAGATAAATGCGTCAGTTTGTGTTTAAAGACTTGTATTTTCTACGCGATATGTGGATATTTTGTTTGGGGTTTTCGGCTGGCTTGTTTATAATGAATTCATCTGATCCAAGTATTTTTTCTGTAAGCTGTTTAATATCAGTAATGGTATCTCTTCAGTTGTCCATAGCAGCGGATGAAAAGAATGGCAGTGAAAAAATCATTGCTAGTTTACCGATAGAACGAAAAAATATTGTTATTTCAAAATATACGACTTTTGTAATGGTGGCAATTATAGCGATTGTATTAACAATAACGGTTGTTTGGGTAATGAGAGGAATGACTGTAATTGAAGATATTCGTGTATATCATCCTTATTTTTATATTGAACTCAAGTGGTATACAGTGCTAAGCGGTATTATAGTGCCTTTTATATACATTGCATCATTTTTACCTGTTTATTATGGAACTGGTTCAAAAATCATCCGAGGTATATGTGCAATAGGATTAACTATTCCCACCACACTTATACCGTTATTTGTTATAGATGGAGGAGAGAATCGTGTGGAGGATTCATTTGGTGATTGGATCATGAACCTGTCACATGTAGGCATATGTATGGTGGGGTTAATCGGGTTGGCAGTTATGTATATTGCTTCTATGTTTATTGCAATTAAATTATATGAAAAAAGAGATATATAAAGGAGAGAAGGGATCGTGCGACAGTTAGTTTGGAAGGATTTTTTCTTACAACGAAAAGTTTTTTTTCTTTATCTTATATTTCCAATTTATTGTGCATTAAAACAATCCGTTGAGGCGTTTCAGATTGCGGTCGTTTGTTTTGCTACTTGTAGCCTATTGATATTTGTATCATTACAGGTTGAAGATAAAAACGAAACAGATAAATTATTAATTAGTTTTCCATTTGTTAGAAAAGATATTGTTATTGCGAAATATATATCGACAATTCTCTTTATTGGATGCGGGTTAATGGCTACTTTAATCATTGCTATTTTACCTAAATTTTTGTTAGGTAAAGCTATAAATATTCCATGGTATGCGATTTTTATAGGTGTTTTTCTCTCGGCTCTTTATGCAATTATGCTACTCCCTTTGAAGTATGGAGGGAGCAAACAAATAGTTACTATTTTTAATGTGGTTTTTATCTTTCCACTAATAGGATTGTTGGGATTTATGTGTAATGTTCTTGGTGAGGAAAGGCTCATGTTAATGTTTTTTCACTCTTCAAATCTTATGTTTATCATTAGTATGTTAAGTCTTGGAGTATGTATCGCGTATTTTGTTTCTATGCTTTTTTCTATTTCGATTTTTAAAGATAGGGAATTTTAAAAGATTAAGCTGAAGATGAATAAGGAAATGTATTGGTTTTCTTCACTTTCTGTATAATATATAGATTTTCAATAGAAATTGTAGGAGAAGATAGGTAATTCTATAATCTTTAATAAATATTTAGAGTTAATGAATAAACAAGGTTATTTTGAAACACCTTTTGCTAGATTATGGACTGAATGTATTTAGTTTATGTTATGAATGATTGCTAATCTTTTTATTATTAATAACATTTGACTTTGTTGATAAATAATTTGAGGTCTAAGGGAGGAAGAATCATTGGGGAATGTGGTAGTAAAATTAGAAAATGTGCACAAAAAAATAGGTAGTGCTGAAATTATTCGTGGGCTTTCATTTGAAGTACAGGAAGGGGAAGTGTATGGCTTTTTGGGACCAAACGGGAGCGGGAAGACGACGACAATTCGGATGATGACAGGGCTGATTTCAGTAACAGAAGGCGATATTACAATTTGTGGTCACAGTATACGTACTGAGCGTGAAAAAGCACTAGAGTACATTGGAGCGATTGTAGAGAACCCGGAGCTATATGAATATATGACAGGAATGCAAAATTTAAAGCATTTTGCGAATATGGCCGTTACGTCAATTCGTAAAGAACGAATTGCTGAAATTGTAAAGCTTGTGGAATTAGAACATGCGATTTATAAAAAGGTAAAAACATACTCACTTGGTATGAAACAACGTTTAGGGATTGCACAAGCACTATTACATAATCCGAAAATTTTAATTTTAGATGAGCCGACAAATGGTTTAGATCCAGCAGGAATTCGTCAAATTCGCGATTACTTACAGCGTTTAGCAAAAGAAGAGAACATTGCAGTCATTGTATCCAGTCACTTATTAAGTGAGATTGAGCTGATGTGTGATCGTGTCGTTATTATTAAGAATGGACAATTTGTGCAGGGGTATAGTTTACGTGAACAAGTAAAAAGTGACGATCAGATAGTAGTAGCGTTTGAAGTGGATCAAGTAGAGAAAGCGGATGAGCTGATAAAAGGAACCGTACAAGAAAAGAAAATTATTGTACCTGTTATGAAAGAAGAAATTCCGCAGCTTGTGAAAAAATTAGTGTATGCCGATATTCGCGTGTACAGTGTAACAGTTCAAAATAAATCATTAGAAGATGAATTTTTAGCAATCACAGGGGGAGTGAAAGCATAATGATGAAATTAATCCAAAATGAATTTTTAAAGTTACATGCGAAAAAGAGTATGTATATTTTGTTAGTAGTACTACCAGTATTAGAATTTGCAGGAGCAGTTATTATAAAAAAGTGGGCACCGTCTGAAATGAAAATTGAAGGGTTTATTATGTTCGCGGAGCAACATATCGGAATGATTGCTACATTTGCAACAATCTTTGGCATAACGCTAGCATCCCGCACAATTACAGAGGAATTTCAAAAAGGGACAATTAAACAATTGTTAATTCGGCCAAGAAAACGAGTCATGATATTATTTTCAAAGTATATTACAGTTCTCTTAGCTATATTATTGGTATGTATTGCTTCTTTACTTACAGCCATGTTAATTGGTTTCATTGCATTTGGCGGGGACAGTGAAGTGGTAACTTTTGCAATTTTATTAAAACGTTTCGCGTATAATATTTTACCGATATTCTTTTATCCAACAGTTGCATTTTTACTAGCTAATATTTTTAGAAAATCAGTTTTACCGTTAATTATTACACTATTCTTCTTTTTTCTAGATGGATCGCTTAAAATATTATTATTTCAATTTGCTAAAGGTGTAGCAAAATATGTTGTAATGTTTCATCTGAATTTAAATGTGTATGATAGTAATGAATTTCTCAATCAAGGAGCAAAACCGATGTTTTCAGAGTTTACATTTACAACTTCATTGTTATTTGTTTTAGCTCATTTTGTTGTTTTACTCGTTATTTCAAGTGCATTGTTTCAAAGGCGCGATGTTTTGTAAAAGAAAATAAATTACTAGCTAACTCGGTATTATTTTCTGCAGTTCACCTAAAAGCGCCAACTGTAGCTTTGTATTTTTATAATACTCTAGTCAAACGTTTTGTTATCAATTTTAATTTGTGTGAAATTATATGAGCAGAAAGATATATAAATAGGGGGATGTAATTATGAAAACCATGGGGGCCTTCTTCGTGATAGCTGGACTTCTACTCATTATTGGAACAGGGATTGGAGTTACGTTTCATGTTATTCCCACTCATATATCAGTTCCCACCTGTCTTATATTCGGTACTGTTTTCGTGACGACAGGAAATATAATTCAGAAAAAAGAAAATCATTCGTTATAAAAGGTGTCTCATCGCGAGACACCTTCTTCAATGCAACAAGCTATGCATAACAATTTTATAAACCGACACCATACTCGGCGAATAAACAGGCACGTTATACGTATGTAGTAGGAAACTAAAAAACACAACAAACATAATAAAGACGAAAAATAGCAGTAAAATCTGCTTATGTACAGAAGTTTGCATATGATCAGCTCCTTTTTTCGTAGTATGTCCAAAGGAGGAAATCATATGAAAAAAAGACAGTTACTTCTTGTATGAAGAACTTTCTTTTGAAAAGAGTTTATTCCAGAGTTTTGCAATACTCCAAATAATAATAATTCCAATAGAAGCGATAATGGACCAAATAACGGAAGTGACCTCAAGAGCCATGTTAGGCAGAAACATGAGGATTACAAGTACTTTGTGAAATAACCATTCTGCAATATGGAATATATATGAATCCATTTTCATTTTTCGGCATATTAGATTGCGGCTATGCAGAAGAGCCTACACTTGCTTTCTCCCTTTGTTTTACCTTGCATGTGGCAGGTAAGGGAACTGACCGCTTCTATGCATGGCCAGATGCTCTCGCCCACCGAAAAGGAATGGTTTTATGTCGTTTTTTAATTTGGATTTATATAGCTTGCATTCACCTCATTAACTCATTAATTTTAAACCAACTGCACCGCATAAGATGCAGCTTAAAAAGGCAAGGCGGCGCCAATCAGCGGATTCGCGGAAAATAAGAATGCCAAGAAGGGCACTTCCGGCAGTTCCGATTCCCGTCCAAATTGCGTAAGCTGTTCCCATTGGCAGTGTATCCATTGCGAGGGATAAGAAGAAGAAACTTACTGCAAAGTTGGCAATTAACATCAGTTTTGGTGTCCAGCCTTTTTTTTCATTGGCTATCTTCATAAAGATAACACCGGTAACTTCACAAATACCAGCAATAATTAAATATACCCATGCCATGTTATGCTGCCTCCTTCTGTTCTTGTTCGCCTGTTACTCGTTTTAAACCAATAACACCTACGAAAATTAATCCGATAAATAAGATTTTTACCATTGAAAATGGTTCGCCGAAAATAAAAATTTCTGTTAGGACAATACCTCCAGCTCCAATTCCTGTGAACACAGCATATACAGTTCCAACAGGGAGCTTTGCATAAGCTTTAAATAAAAGGAAAAAGCTTATAGCAATTGCAAGTGCAACACCAACCCATTCTAGTGGTGTTGTGGCATGCTTTAAGCCAATTACCCACACAATTTCAATAAGTCCTGCGATAACAACATAAATCCATTCCATCGTTCATTCTCCTTCCTACCAGTCGTTAGGTTTAGGGCAAGAAAATGACGTATTGCGTGTGCAATCCGTCAGCTTGACAATCCTCGCCAAAATAATTTCCAAGATGCATGTAATCGATTTTCAAATGGTTGTATTCCAGCAAACAAAAATTCAACCATTAATCCGTCAATTAAACATAAATAAGCTGCAACAGCTTCTGTAACTTCAATGTCGCAAAATTCTTTCTTTTCTTTTGCTTGTTCAAATATAGGTACTAAAAGCTGTCCGATGCTTTCGATATATGCATTTGCTTTTTCAACAATTTGCTCCCGAAAGGCATCTGGTGGAAAAAATGAAGTTCGTAACCAAAACATTGCTTCAAGACTTTCTTGAAAGTGATGGCCATAATCTTTAAGAAGATGAAATAAAAAGTCTCCAAAGGGAGTTTCTTCTGACTTCTGCACATACTGTTTAAAGAATGCAAGAGTTTTTTGTAAAGATTCTTCTAAGCAAATAAAATAAAGCTCTTCTTTTCCTTTAAAGTGTGCATAAATGGACGGTTTCTTAATTCCAACTTCCCCGGCAATGTTGGCTAGTGAAGTTCCTTCATAGCCATAGCGTGCAAAGTGTGAAAGTGCTACAGATTTAATACGGTTTGCTGTCATATCCATCCCCTACCTACCGTTCGTTAGTTAAAGTATAGGATAGAAAAAGGATATAGTCAAGAAGGGCAATTATATGAACTATATGAATCCATTTTAATTTTTCGCCATATAGATTGCAACTATGCAGAAACAAAAGGAGCCTGCACGTATTGTCTACTTTTGTTTTCAAACCTTGCACGTGGCAGGAAAAGGCCCTGACCGCTCCTATGCATCGCCAGTCCCTCTCGCCCATTTAAAAAAATGCTTTTCTGTCGGTTTTTCATAAAGTAACTGAGTAGTTACTTTGGATTTATATAAAAAAGCTCCAGTAATAGGAGCCTTTACACTGTTCCTCGTTCAATGAGACGAAACGGTAACTCTTCAGAAGTCCCTGTAATTTGTTCCTGTTGTACTTGTTCATAAAATAAGGAAAAAGCACGATTTCCCATTGCTAAGCCTGGATGTTCAATTGTTGTGATCTCTAACGCTTCAGAAATAGGATGGTTATCAAATCCTAAGATTGCTAAATCCTCTGGTACTCGCAATCCTTGTTTTTTCGCCTCTGTTAGTAATCCAGCAGCAACTTGATCGTTTGCAACAAAAAGAGCGGTAGGACGATTTTTCATCGCTAGTATGCTTTGGATGACATTCGCACCGTCTTGAATAGTGTAGCATTGATAAAACTGCCAGTCTGTTTGCGAGCGTTTACCTGCTGCATGAAGAGTATCAAAGAACGCTTGCTCACGCTGCTTGGTACTCACGCTTTTTTTGCGTGCTAAACAAAATCCAATATGTTCGTGTCCATTTTGTATTAAATATTCTGTTCCAATCCGAAAGCCGTCATAATGATTGATATAGACAGAAGATATAAGGGGATGCAGCAATTTTTCACACGAAATGATAGGCGCAAATTTTGCGTAAGGTTCAATAGCTTCCCGTGAGCTCGTTCGGGAACAAATAATCATGCCATCAAATTGTTTCATTTTCATCATTTCAAGGACACGTATTTCCTCAATGCTGTCGTAGTTTGTTTGACAGAGATTAATGCGGTACCCAGCTTCAAGTGCTTTCGTTCCAATCCCTTCAATAATTGTGCTAAAGTACGGCAGATTAATAAAAGGAAGCATGACACCGATTGTATGTGTTTTTCCTTTTAGAAGATGAACCGCATTTATATTTTTGGCGTAATTCAATTCTTCAACAGTTTCTAGGACGCGTTGTCGTTTGTCTTCACTGACATATGGATGCTCATTTAAGACGCGTGAAACAGTCGTAACAGAGACCCCAGCCGTTTTCGCGATTTGTTTTATATTTACCATATGTTTCACCTCTATTTCTATTATACAAGAAAAGGAGAAAAGAAATAGGGGGGAAACTCTTGACATGAAAAGCGTTTCATAATCTATCTTGTTAATAACGCTTTTGCTATTCGCGTAACGATTAAATTCGGCGTGAGAATAGGGAAGCGTTTTTGTCAAATTGTGTGAGATAAACGAGGAAAGTTTTCAAAGGTAGAGCGGTAGGAAAGGGAGAATATGAACATAACATACGAAAGCCTGAAAAGAGAATGTTGAGAAAGGGCGGATACAAGTTGAAAAAACGAATGATATGTTTCGTATTTTCTAGTATAGTGTTAAATGCATGTTCTTTTCAGCAAACAATGGTCGAAGAAAAAAAGTTTGCAGCAGATTTAGAGGCAAGTGAAGATATGATGTCTGATCCAATGCCGGTACAGTCTGTAAAAAACGTTCTTCCTTTTTCTTTTTACACACCATCATTTTTACCGTATGAACCAACAAATAATCCAAAAGCAGTAGTTCGAAAAATGGGAGAAAAGCGGATTGCTCTTGATATTAAATATGAACGGCAAGAAAAAGGCATGCGAGATTATATTGAATTAACAGTTGCAAACTTTTCGTATAATTTTCCTTTTATCGTAGAGCAAAATCGTTTTCAGGAGAAAGTAAAGCTTACAAATGGTATAACAGCCTATTTTAAAAATAGTAATGAAGAAATGGACGGAGAAGATATGGCAACGCTCACATGGAAAGAAAAGAATGTGGAGTATCAGTTGCTTTATCGAAATGTTCGTGATCAAAATAATGAAGATGTCAAACAAAATTTAGTATATGTTGCTAGTAAAATGCAATAGCTAGCTTGTGTAGGACAAGCTAGCTATTTATTATGAGTCTTTCTTTTTCACTTTACCAGACCAAGTTTTAAAGCCGCCTTGTAATTGATAAAATTCTTTATAGCCGTGTTTCTTTAAGAATTGTGCTGCGCGGCCTGTTCTGAAACCGTTTTGACAATACAAATAAATCGGTTGATCAGTACGAAGTTCTTTGTAACGAAGACGTATTTGTGAAATCGGAATATTGCGCGCTCCTAAAATGTGTCCAGCATTATATTCGTCCGCTTCACGAATATCGATAAGCTGTGCCTTACGGTAACCAGCGCGAAATTCTTCTTCTGAAAGTGTTTTAATTAATTTTTTCTGATAGAAAAACATCCATACAGAATAGCCGATGAATCCTGCAGTTATGGCTAGTAAAATAATAACATTTGTTGACACGATTATATCGCTCCCTTTTTCTTATCCTACTCTCCATATTATAATGCCCATATGTATTTATGCAACAAGTTCATTTTACATTAGAAGAAATTTCGTATTCTTTCACAAATTTTATCGAATTTGATAGACTAGAGAATGTGAAAAAAATTAGTTATATGAGGTGTGGGATGGAAAAGGAAAAATGGTGTTATATAAATTCCGGTAAATGCTCTCCGGCGTTTAATATGGCGTTAGATGAATGTTTGTTAAATTGGCAAAGTGAAAAGAAAATGCCGCCAACAATTCGTTTTTATGAATGGGAAGTTCCGACGTTAACAGTCGGTTATTTTCAGCGTGTTTCAAAAGAAATTGATATGGATGCAGTACATAGTAACGGTTTTGGTTTTGTACGTCGTCAAACAGGTGGACGAGGTGTTCTTCATGATAAAGAATTAACGTATAGTGTTATTGTGTCTGAAGAACATCCAAACATGCCAAAAACAGTGACAGAAGCATATCGCGTTATTTCACAAGGATTGTTAGATGGATTTAAAGCGTTAGGTTTAGAAGCATATTTCGCAGTACCAAAAACAGCTGAGGAGCGCGATAATTTGAAAAATCCACGTTCAGCAGTTTGTTTTGATGCTCCGTCATGGTATGAAATTGTTGTCGAAGGTCGCAAAATTGCTGGAAGTGCACAAACTAGACAAAAAGGAGTTATTTTACAGCACGGTTCCATTCCGTTAGAAATCGATTTAGATATGCTGTATGATTTGTTTCTGTTTCCAAATGAACGTGTGAAAGAACGCATGAAAAAAATGTTCTCTTCAAAAGCAATTGCAATTAATGAATTAACAGATCGTACTTTTACTATTCAGCAACTTATCGATGCATTCCATATTGGGTTTGAAAAAGGATTAGATGTGGAACTTGTACCGTATGAGTTAACAGAAGAACAACTTCATGAAGTACAAACATTAGCAAAAGAAAAGTATGAAAGCGATGAATGGAATTACAAGAAATAAGGAGATGGATAGCCATCTCCTTGTTTTTATACGAATGAGAATTATCCCAGCAGGGGAAAGCTTTGTAATTTATAATAGGTTCAATACTTTTTCCACTTTAATGCCTTTTTGCTTTAATGAACGCAAACGGTTTACAACATCCATAATTTCTGCATCGAATGCTACCGATATACCTTGTTTTTGTAACTCATTTTTTAAGTTCTCAATAGAATCATCAACATCCATCCCAAGTTCGTAATCTTGACATACATCTATAGCTTGTTTTACAAGACGAACATATTTTTCCTGTAATTCAGAATTTTGTTGATTTGTCACAGATTGTTTAACTGAAGGTGTTGGCTTTGCTGGAGTTGATACAGTTGCCTCTTTTTGTACTGTAGTTGGTGCCACTACTTCTTTTTGTACAGGTTTTGGTGTAGTTTTAACTACAGGTTCTGGACGCACTGGCTTTGGAATTGGTGCTTGTGTAGGTGCGACATTGTCAACTGGTTTTGTTACAGGCGTCACTTCTTTTGAAGTTTCAACAATTGTTTCTTTCTTCGGAGTTGGCGTTTCGACAACGGATAATGTATTGTCTTCTAATTCTGCAATTTCTTCTTTTGTTTCTTTACTCCACATCACGCGTTCAATTTGCAATGAAACATTGTTTTTGTTCATGGCGCTTAAAGTCACTTTCCCAACTTCAGCATTGCCAGTAAAATCGACAATTTTATAAATAACGCTCTTGTTCCAATCTACTTTTCCGCTCAAAAATAATTCTTCGTTACATTTTGGCGTTAAGCCCTCGATTTTAATTTCTGCGTTTACACCGTTTTCACTATATACCATAATTAGCGAAGCATTTACATCTTCATCTGCTAACATTAGTTCACGTACCATTTTGCCAGTGCGTACTTGCGTTTTCTTCTTAAGTGACATCAAATTTCCCCTCTCAAAAATTCAGTAATAATAAAAAAATCGTATAACGAAA
>NZ_JBALLY010000047.1:0-17337 GCF_036963045.1 Bacillus sp. JJ864
AAATGTAAAAGAAATTAGCAAGGGAAATTTAGACGTACAGATACAAACAATGAAGAACGATGAAATAGGACAACTAGCAACAAATATTAATAAAATGACAAACAGTTTGAAAGAGTCAATTGAAAATGAAAAATTTGCGCAAAAGATGAAAAATGAGATGATTAGTAATATTTCTCATAATCTGCGGACACCAGTAACATCGTTAATTGGTTATGTTGATTTAATAGAACATAATTTTGATGTAAATAAAGAGAATTGTCAGCAATATGTAAAAGTTGTAAAACGTAAAAGCCGTGAATTGAAAAATCAAGTAGATGATTTGCTTGAATATTGTCATATTAATTATAAGGAAATTCAGTTACATAAAGAAATAGTAGGGATAAAGCAATTAGTAGAACAAGTTATGATTGATTTTATCCCCCAATTAGAAGCAGTACAAATGAAATTTCATATAGAGTGTAATCAAGACTTTCAAATAGAAGCTGATATCAGTTTACTAGTAAGATTAATGCAAAATGTAATTAGCAACAGCATTTTTTATGGGAAATCTGGAAAGAAAATTGATGTGCAAATTTTTCAAGAAGATAGAAATGGATAATGATCATGTTTATTACAATCTTAGCAGTAGGTTGGGGTTCTGTTTATTTAGCTCCCGGTATTGTGTCTACTTTAGCTTGGTGGGGAATGCAAGCTTTTAGTATAGTAGGTTTCATTAGTGTAATGATTACGTTATGTGTAATGGTAGGTAAATTGTTTTCTAGAAGTAAAATACATAAAACAACCGTTACGATTTTTATTCTATCCACAGCAGCTGCTTGGCCGGCATGCTGGTTTGTTGGAATTGGACAAATCGCTTATCCGGTAAATGTTAATTCGGCTACACCGAAAGTAACAATTCGACTTCCGTTTCATGAAACTGTTCGGGTAGGGTGGGGAGGAGATCGACTTCAAACAAATTACCATGCTATCGAACCAAATGAACGCTGGGCGTATGATTTTATTGCTCCGCAAAAAGGGATAACAAGTTCGCAACTAGAGGATTATGAAATATACGGAGTGGAGGTAATAGCTCCTGCATCAGGAACAGTTATATCTGCAAAAGATTCAGAAGCTGATTTAATACCTGGACACGATAATTTTATGTCCATGGCAGGGAATCATATTTATATACGCTTAGATGAGACGGGAACATATCTTTTCCTTGCTCACCTAAAACAGGGATCTGTCAAAGTGGAGGTAGGGCAACATATAGAAGAAGGAGCAGTAATTGCTCGTGTTGGTAACTCTGGAAATTCTAGTGAACCACATTTACACATTCATCATCAACGGCAAGATCCAGCTAAGACGAGTATGTTTCTTTCTGAAGGATTACCATTATATTTTCGTGATATAGACGGACCATCTATGCCAAAGGGGGGAATTCGTATAGAAGATGGAAGGGATGTACCGACGGGAGATGTCATTTCACCAACTTGAGATCATTATTTGCCTTATACATACTAGAACAAAATAAAAAGAGAGTGTCTTTTAGATTTCTAAAAGGCATTCTCTTTTTTCTTAACCAACAAATGTTTGATACAACAAAAATATATTTAAAGCGATAATTAATACGGCAATTAACCATGCAAGAGTTGTTGTAAAGCGATGATTGACAAGACCACCCATAATGCTCTTTTTACTTGTAAAGACAATGAGGGGAATTAATGCAAATGCAATCCCAAATGATAAAACGACTTGACTCATTACAAGGGCATGAGTTGGATTCACACCTAATGCAATAATAACAAGCGGTGGAACCATTGTAATAAATCGTCGCACATATAAAGGAATGTGCATACGGATGAATCCTTGCATAATAATATCACCAGACATCGTACCGACGGAAGAACTGGATAAACCGGCAGCTAGTAAACCAATTCCAAAAAGAGCTGCTGATGCGGGTCCGACTAAATGGCCAAATTGATGAAAGGCGACATCTAAATCTTCAACATGTAGTCCGTTTTTGAAGAATAGGGAAGCTGCTACAATTAACATACTTGCATTAATTGCTCCGGCAATGACCATTGCGATTACAATATCGATAAATTCAAAGCGAAAAATCTTTTTTCGCTCTTCATCTGTCGTTCCTACTACGCGGCGCTGCGTTAAAGCAGAATGTAAATAAATTGCATGTGGCATAACGGTTGCGCCTAAAATTCCTGCTGCCAGTAAAATACTATTTACACCTTGAAAGTGAGGAACGAAAAGCCCTGATAGGAGAGGACTTAGTTCTGGTTTTGCGTAGAACACTTGTACACCAAAAGCAATAACAACGATAAAGACCATACCAGTAATGACTGCTTCTAGTGGACGAAACCCTCTGCGTTGAAATTCTAGAATTATGAATGAACCTACTGCTGTAATGAGTGCAGCGGGCAGCAATGGAATATTAAATAACAAATTTAATCCTAAAGCAGCCCCAATAAACTCAGCAAGATCAGTTGCCATAATTACTAATTCACCTTGTATCCATAAACCGATGGAAACAGGTTTTGGAAAATGCTCCCGAGCAACTTCAGGAAGGTTTTTTCCGGTAGCAATTCCTAATTTAGCTGATAAGGATTGAATTAACACGGCCATTAAATTTGAAACAAGGATAACCCAAAGTAATAAATAACCGTACTGGGACCCTGCTGCAATATTCGTGGCGAAATTCCCTGGATCAATATAAGCAACAGATGCGATAAAAGCGGGGCCTAAAAAAGGTAATAATCGTTTCAGTCCTTTTGTTTCACCGCTTAAAGCTAACTGCGCCGATTGCATCGTCCTATTATTAGGTGGAAGATGTTCGCGTTCTTTTGTGTTTTCTGTCATGTTTTGTTTCCCCTTTTGCTTGTTAACTTGATGCAATTTGCTTTATTTTATTAAATACAAATACGTAAATTATATTTCTTTTATTTGAACATAAATTTTTCCTTTGTGCAAATTATATTACGTTAGGAAAAAAAGGTGCTAGATTATTCATGAATTAAAAATATCAGCAACAAAGTTTTTCATATAGTAGTTGTGATTGCTCTGTGGAGTATACTTTTTGTTTACAATGTTCATCGCTATCAATGGACATGAAAAAAGATGGCTCCGGTACACAATACCGAAACCATCTTTTAAATACTTAAGTTTTACATTCTTTATTAAATTGTTCATTTCGTAGGGTATAGTTCGAAAATAATTGGCTTTTGTATACATAATAGTTAGTAAAAACAGAAGCTACTTATTTTCTTTTAATTTCTCTAATGCTTGCTGTACTTCTTCTTGTAAACTTTGGTCTAAAATCTCTGTTTGGTTAGGAGATTTTAACTGATAAAAATAGTTGCTAGCAGCAGCTTCTGCTTCTAACTTTTGCACGTGGGATTCGATGCGTGCGAAGCCTTTCGCTGCATTTTCCGTATGGAAGGAAGCAAGTGCTGCGTTACTTTCTTTTATCGCTTGTGCCGCATTTAATCGAGAAACAAGAACGAGTTCTTTATATTGTAATTCTTGATATTTCTCTTGTAATTTGTCAATTTTTTCATAAAGTGCGGCTGTTTGCTGTTTTGTTATGTCGTACTGTTCACGATATAGTGTAGCTTTCTTCTCATTTATGATTTTATCTTGTAAAGCCATCTGTGCCATATTATCTTCTTCGCGTGATACCGCAAGCTCAGCTTGACGAATCCTTTTTGCGACAAGCGCATCAGTTTCCACAATTAACGCTTCATATTTCTTTTCTAAATAAAATTGGTGAGATAGCGCTTTTTGTGCCTTTGAAATTTGTTCTTCCGTTTCTCTCAAGTATTGCTTTAACATGCTAATAGGGCTTTCTAGCGTATCTAATGTTTGGTGCACATCTGCCATTACAATATTTTTAATGCGTTTTAAAATACCCATTGTTTAGTTCTCCTCCTTACGAATATTACGTTCCCATTGATCTAAAATATCTATTTGTTTTTGCATTGTTGAAACATTATACATATCAATATTTACATACTCGCTTGTTATCGTTCTTTTTTGTTTAAACTTTTTATACGCCCAGGCAATCATTGCAGCAAGTGCAAGAATTGGAAGGAGCGGTAATAAACCAATAACAAGGAGCAGTATGCCTGTCCATTTTTTAGTCATATTTCCTTCAGATTTGCGAAGAATGAACCAGCCGAAAAGAACAAGGCCAAGTTCTAGCAGGAATGGTACAAAGAATAAATCATCAAACCCATTTTCATGGTCCTTTTCATGATGAGTATGTCTTTCGGATTTAGCAAAATCTTCTTTCTTTGTAAGGAAAGCTTCTCTCTCTTTATCGTGAGAAATCGCATATTCTGCTTTCCTATGCTTTTCATGATGCCATCTTTCAAACTTCATACTATGTAATCCAAAGAATAGTAAAGTAAGAAGCAGAGGAAGGATCAAAAACCATTTTAGCCAACACCATTTTTTACGTTTGTTCTTTTTCTTTTTCATAGGTTCACCGCCATCTATGATTCATGATGATTTAAAAAAACGAATCTAGAACTACTGTTAATAGAGTCAAAATCTGAAAGCTTGTGTCTGAATTTATCACCTCGCTATATCTTTGATAAGTATTAGTGTAAAACGTAGATGTGAGAAGGGGATGAAAGGGAAATGATGAAAATATGAGAAATATCTAAAAAAATTCTCATGATAATGAAAAAACTCGTCACATAGTTGACGAGTTAATTATTAAATACTATCTACTTCTGCCTTGATGATCTTGCTCATTTAAGGCGGTTTTTAATTTGTATTTATATAGAAAGTAGGATTAGCCAGTTTTTTGCACACTTTGCGATTTTGGTTTTTGTTGTATTGTAAAAGTTTCTTTTCGTAATTCTATAAATAGCGATGTCACCATTAATATAATAACAATTGAAAATGGAAATGCTGCGAGGATTGC
The DNA here is from genome assembly GCF_036963045.1 of Bacillus sp. JJ864. Taxonomy (NCBI): domain Bacteria; kingdom Bacillati; phylum Bacillota; class Bacilli; order Caryophanales; family Bacillaceae; genus Bacillus; species Bacillus sp. JJ864. The sequence goes on from NZ_JBALLY010000047.1 coordinate 4,925, forward strand.
TGCAATTTGCAAAGCATTTAACCCCCCTGCTTGTAGTAAGATTGCTGCAATTGCTGAAATAGTAAGCCCCCAAATGAGTTTTAAGCGATTGCTAGGAGATAAATTTCCATTACTTGTTTGCATGGCTGCAACAAACGTTGCGGAGTCTGCAGATGTAACAAAGAATGTGGTGATTAAAATTAACGTAACAATTGTCAGAAATGATGAAAAAGGTAAATGAGAAATGACAGCAAAAATACCGGTTTCTATACCATTTTTTGTGATTTCGTCTGCGATTCCTAACGATTGGAACATCTCCATGTGAATGGCTGTTCCACCGAATACTGTAAACCAAAATGTGCAGATTAATGTTGGGACTAATACAACGCCGAAAATAAATTCACGAATTGTGCGTCCGCGTGAAATTCGCGCAATAAATGTACCGACGAATGGCGACCAAGAAATCCACCATCCCCAATAGAAGAGCGTCCATTTTTCAATCCATGCAGAATCGTACTCACTAAAAGCACCTAAGTTTAGGCCCATACTTGGCAAGGACCCTATATAAGATCCTAATGTGGATATGAAATATTTTATAATAAAAACAGTTGGCCCGAAAATTAAAAAGGAAACGAGTAAAATTCCTGCAAGGGAAATGTTCAAGTTACTCAAATATTTAATCCCACGATCTAATCCTGTTTGTGCACTTGTTAAATAAAGGACTGTAAAGATTAAGATTAGTACGAGTTGTGTGTCAATTGTATTGCTAATAGAAGGGAATAAGTAATGTAGTCCACCAGCGATTTGCTGTGCACCAATTCCTACGGATGGAACGATTCCAAATACTGTAGCTAAAACGGCTAAAATATCAACCGTTTTTCCGATAGGTGATGAGTTCGATCGATTAAATAAAGGAGTAACTGTAGCACTAATTGTACTACCTTTTTGTTTTCGAAAGGTAAAGTATGCAAGAGCTAAAGCGACGATTGCATATAATGACCAAGGGAATAATCCCCAATGGAAGAATGAATATTGCATTGCGAGTTCAGCACTTTGTTGGCTGCCAGGTTCACCTGTAAGAGGAGCATTTAAATGTGATATCGGCTCGGAAATGCCATAAAAGACAAGGCCGATTCCCATCCCAGCTCCAAATAACATTGCAATCCATGAAAGGTAACTATATGTTGGTTTTTCATCATCTTTACCAAGACGGATAGAACCGTATTTCGAAAATGCTAAGTAAGCGGCTAAAAGAACCATTGCGGTTATTAATAGAGAGTAAAACCATCCAAACTTACTGAGGATAAAAGAGTTCAATGACGAGGTAACACTTTGTAAATCATAGCCTTGTATCCATTTTGCTGGAAGTATACCCCATATAATAAACAAGGTTGTCAGCAAAATAGAGATATAAAATACACTGTTTTCTTTTTTGAGCATCTAATCCCACCTTTAGTTAATAAAATTAATAATTATATTAACCATAACAATTTACAAGAGAGATGTCAAAATACGGATCTTAAAAGCACATGATAGATAGCTGAAAATATAATAGAGGTAATATAAACTGAAACGTTCATTATATAAAGAGGAAATGAAACTGGATAGTTACCGGAGAGATGTAAAGTAATGTAGAGGTTTGAAGGTAAAGCATAAAAAATAAATCCGCATTGCGGTTGGAAAATTACCAAAATATACATATAACCAATTGCTTTATATACCCTATACCGGTATTATGTATATAAAGAGTAGTAATTATCATATAAGAGGTGATAGGAATGAATCATTGTGAAGGAGATCATATAAATCAAAAAATGGTTCCTCGGACAGAAGAGGAAATTCAAAGTGTGATGAAACGTTTAAAACGTATTGAAGGGCAAGTGCGCGGTGTTCAAAAAATGGTTGAGGATAACCGTTACTGCGTTGATATTTTAATTCAAATTTCAGCGATTAATGCAGCGCTAAATAAGGTCGGTTTTTCTTTATTGGAGCGCCATACAAAGCATTGCGTTGCAAAGGCAGTTCGTGAGGGAAATGGGGACGAATCGATTCAAGAATTAATGAATGTTATTAAGCAGTTTTCAAAATAGGAGGGGATAAGATGGAAAATCAAAAACATGTTACCCTTGGAGTAACAGGAATGACATGTGCAGCTTGTGCCACTCGAATTGAAAAAGTGCTAAATAAAATGGATGGGGTAGAAGCTAACGTAAACTTGGCGATGGAAAAAGCAAGTATTAAATATGATCCGTCTCAGCAAGAAATTTCTAATATAAAAGAGAGAATTGAGAAGTTAGGGTATAGTGTATCAGCAGAAAAAGTTACTCTTGATATTGAAGGGATGACATGTGCAGCTTGTGCCACTCGAATTGAAAAAGTATTAAATAAAATGGAAGGCGTTTCGCATGCTACTGTTAATTTAGCTACCAATAGCGCTGTTGTAGAATATAACGAAGGTTTAGTTTCTACAGAAAGTATTATAGAAAAGATAAAGAAAATTGGATATAAGGGGCAAATACGTAACGAAAATACAGAACGTTCAGAAAGAAAAGAAGAAATAATTAAGGAGAAAAAGCGTCAACTTATCATTTCGATTCTTTTGTCCTTACCATTACTTTATACAATGGTTGGACATATGCCGTTCGATACAGGATTACCAATGCCGCATATTCTTATGAATCCATGGATTCAAATTTTATTAGCAACGCCAGTTCAGTTTTATATTGGAGGACATTTCTATGTAGGTGCTTATCGTGCTCTTTGGAATAAAAGTGCCAATATGGACGTGTTAGTTGCTTTAGGAACATCAGCCGCTTACTTCTACAGCCTATATGAAACGTTGAAAACAGTAGGGAATCCTGAATATGTGCCTGATTTATATTTTGAAACAAGTGCAGTGTTAATTACGTTAATTTTAGTCGGGAAGTATTTTGAAACAATGGCAAAAGGACGGACAACGGAAGCAATTTCTAAATTGCTTAGTTTACAGGCGAAAGATGCGGTAGTTGTGCGGAATGGTAAAGAAGTAAGAGTACCGCTTGAAGAGGTCTTTATTGGAGATAAGATTATTGTAAAGCCAGGGGAGAAAATACCCGTAGATGGTATTGTCATTTCGGGGGTATCTTCTGTCGATGAATCTATGATTACTGGAGAGTCTATTCCAGTAGATAAAAAAGAAGGAGATCCGGTTATTGGAGCAACTATTAATGCAAATGGAGTGCTGACGATTCAAGCTGAAAAGGTTGGAAAGGACACAGCGTTGGCCGGCATTGTTAAAATTGTTGAAGAAGCACAAGGGTCTAAGGCACCAATTCAACGATTAGCAGATGTTATTTCAGGTATTTTTGTTCCAATCGTTGTAGGAATTGCTATCGTAGCATTCTTAGTATGGTATATCTTTATCGCACCGGGAGATTTGTCAAAAGCATTGGAAGTAGGAATTGCGATTTTAGTAATCGCATGCCCATGTGCATTAGGGCTTGCTACACCAACTTCGATTATGGTTGGTACAGGAAAAGGAGCTGAAAAAGGGATTCTTTTTAAAGGAGGTGAATACCTAGAAGGAACACATAAGGTAAATGCAGTGTTATTAGATAAAACAGGAACCGTAACAAAAGGAAAACCAGAAGTTACTGACGTGTTACAATTTCAAGAAGGCATGGTTCATTATGCGATTTCAGCTGAAAGTGCTTCCGAGCATCCATTAGCTCATGCTATTGTTGAGTATGGAAAACAAAATGAGATAGAATTGAAGGAGCTGCAGCATTTTTCAGCCATTCCGGGTCATGGGATTGAAGCGAACATTGAAGATAAAAAGATTCTTGTAGGAACGCGCAAGTTGATGAATGAACAATTAGTAGAAATTTCACAGCATGAAGAAACGATGAAAGAATTAGAGCTTCAAGGTAAAACAGCGATGCTTGTCGCAATTGATGGGGAACTTGCTGGAATAATCGCTGTTGCTGATACAGTAAAAGAAAGTTCAAAGACTGCAATTCAAACACTGAAGCAAATGGGAATTGAAGTATACATGGTAACAGGTGATAATAAACGCACTGCTGAAGCGATTGCAAAGCAAGTTGGTGTTGATCATGTATTTGCAGAAGTATTACCAGAAGATAAAGCTAAACTTGTAGAGGATTTACAAAAACAAGGAAAGCATGTTGCAATGGTGGGTGATGGTATTAACGATGCACCGGCTCTTGCGAAATCTAATATTGGTATGGCGATTGGAACGGGTGCAGATGTAGCGATTGAAACTGCAGACGTTACTTTAGTTGGTGGTGATTTATCACATATACCAAAAGCAATTGAGTTAAGTCGTAAGACGATGAGAAATATTCGTCAAAACTTGTTTTGGGCTTTATTCTATAACGCAATTGGTATTCCCGTAGCGGCATTTGGGTTACTAGAGCCATGGGTAGCCGGAGCAGCGATGGCATTTAGCTCTGTGTCTGTTGTGACGAACGCACTTCGTTTGAAACGCGTTAACATATAAATAAAATGGAGGAATAGATGATGACTATTACATTAAACGTACAAGGAATGACATGTAATCATTGCAAAATGGCAGTAACAAATGCACTTTCAGAGTTAGCAGGAGTGCAAAATGTAGAAGTAAACTTGCAAGAAGGAACTGTAAATGTAGAATATGATGAAGCAAAAATAGATGTAGAAAAAATGAAAGAAGCTATTGAAGATCAAGGGTATGACGTGCAATAAGTAAGGAAATTCAATGATTCATAGTAAACAGGCCGTTTTATTAAAAACGGCCTGTTGTATTTTATGATAAATAAGTTACATCATTATATGTGAAGGCATAATCTGTTACTCTAATAATCGTGTTTTGTTTACAAATAAAATTTAATTTACTAAAATAATAGGTATAAATCGTAATAATTACGCTTTGTGGTGATGTTATAATAATTAGTATAGTTAGAAACATGGAAATGGATGGTTGATCATATGAACAAAGTAGAAATTCATATTTTAGGTGGTTTTTTAGGGAGCGGGAAATCAACGCTGCTTCAAAATCTTTTATTAGCGGAAAAGAAGAAAAATCGAAAAGTGGCAGTACTAATGAATGAAATCGGTGAATACTCCGTAGATACAGATATTGTAGGGCGCGAAAATATTTTAAGAGAACTTTTAAAAGGCTGTATTTGCTGCACGATGAAAGATGAATTAGAAATTCAGCTGCACTCATTATATCAGGAGGAAAGACCTGATGTAGTTTATATAGAAACAACTGGAGTTGCTCATCCGATTGAAGTATTAGACGCTTGTCTCTCACCAATTTTAGCTCCTTATATTGAAATGAAGTCCATTATTGTTGTATTAGATGCGATCAGGTGGTTAAATCGGGAAACATTAAGTAAAAGTGTACAACAACTTTTAAACGAACAAATGAAATATGGAAGTCATATTCTCATCAATAAATCAGATTTGCTTAAGGGCGAAGAGAAGAAACAGATTGTTGAGGAAGTAGCGTTAATAAATAAACATGCAAAATTATACGAAACTCAGTATTGTAATATATCTTTAGAGGATTTCGAAGGTGTAAAGCTTGAAGGTAATCAAAATCATGAAAAGTTACATGTGACACAGCATTTACATATTCAAACTATGACCTATTTATTTACAAAGTCAATTGATCAAGGCAAATTGTATGAGTGGCTTTCTAATTTACCAGAGGGAATATATCGTGTAAAAGGGTTTGTGAAATTTCATGGTGATAAATACCCAACTTTGCTGCAATATTCATTTGGTGTACCATCTTTATTGGAGCAGGATTTTGGGTTTCCTACAAATCTTGTAATTATTGGAGAGAATTTAGATAAAGCGAAATTGAAGAAAGAACTAGAGAGTTTGGAACAAGTTGAGTTGTAAGGTTTGTGTACGATTGTTTTTAGATGAATATTTTAAAAAGAGGGAAGAACTTATTTTTTAGTCATTCCCTTTTTTATTTAAGATATAAACTTTTTCTTAGTGAATATTTATAAATGAAGTGGAAGGTATTTGGGGAAAGTTGGAGAAGTTAGAGGTATTTCAAGAAATTTTGTTTCATAGTAGCGGTTGATAAATGTCATGATTACGGATGTTTCGCTTCAGTGTATTCAATTCTCTAGGAAGGTAAATGATAGGGGAGGAATTATGATGTCAGTGAAAAAACGTAAGTGGCTAAAGATGGTGTGTACGGGTTGTATACTTGGTTCACTGCTTGTATCAGCTGGGTGCTCTGGAAAGAAAACAAGTACCAGTAATGAGGAAACAGTTAAGGTAGGTGTTCTTGCTTCGTTAACTGGCCCGCTTGAATCGTATGGAAAACAAACGGTAAATGGATTTGAGCTCGGTTTGGATTATGCAACAGGTGGAACAGGAAAAGTGGAAGGGAAAAAGATTAAGTTTGTTGTAGAAGATACGGAAACAAAAGCAGATGTAGCAGTTAAGAAGGCTACGAAACTATTAGAAGAAGATAAAGTAGACTTTTTAGTTGGTTCATCTAGTTCAAGTGATACGTTAGCAGTTTTACCATTGGCTGAAGAATATGAAAAAATAATGGTTGTTGAGCCAGCTGTAGCAGATAGTATAACAGAGAAGAACTGGAATAAATATATTTTTAGAACAGGACGAAATTCATCTCAAGATGCATTTGCTGGTGCAGCATCAATTGCTAAGAAAGATGTAAAGATTGCGACGCTAGCTCAAGATAATGCATTTGGAAGAGAAGGGATTGCGGCGTTTAAAGATGCAGCAAAGAAGTTAGGCGCAAACATTGTAAATGAGCAATATGCTGATGCGAATTCTACTGATTTTACGGCAAATATCCAAAATATTATAAGCTCAAAACCAGAATATTTATTTATTGTTTGGGCAGGTGCAAATTCGCCGTGGAAGCAACTAAAAGATATGAATGTTGAGCAGCAAGGTATTAAAATTTCAACGGGTGCACCTGATATTTCAGCGTTAAAAACGATGGATGCGTTAGTTGGCATGCAAGGATTTTCCGTGTATTATCATGCGCTTCCAAAAAATAAGGTGAATGATTGGTTAGTAGAAGAACATAAAAAACGATTTAACGGCGCTGTTCCAGACTTGTTTACAGCTGGTGGGATGTCAGCGGCTATTTCAATCGTTGAAGCTTTAAAGAAAACAAAAGGTGATACTGATGTCGATACGCTCATAAAGAAAATGGAAGGGATGGAGTTTGAAACACCAAAAGGTACAATGAAATTCCGTGCGAAAGATCACCAAGCTTTGCAAACGCTTTATTCCATTACATTGAAAAAACAAGATGGGGTTAACTATCCTGTTCCAGTTTTAGAGAGGGAATTAAAAATGACAGAAACAGAACCGCCAATTCGTAATAAATAATCAGAATAATCAAATTAATTATTGCTGGAAACATACAAATTATCTATTGTAGGCAGCTTTTTATAAAGCCTATTGATAACTGATTTAGAGAAAAAGAAGCTAGATGGGAAATAACGGCTAGAACATGACTGAGTGATGAAGGGAACGTCCACTGATAAAACTTTACATTATATAAATTCATTTTGAATTTTTAACATATAAGTTGCTGCTATGCAGAACAAAATATGACCGCTACTTGCTTTTTCCCTTTCTTTGAAACTTTGCATGTGGTAGGAAAGGGCCCTGACCGCTTCTACGCATGGCCAGATGCTCTTGTCCACTTAAAAAGAAAGGGAATTTTTATGTCGTTTTTTCAATTTGTATTTATATATAGGAATCCTTTGAGAGGAGGACATAATGTGGAGAAATTGTTAGAGACTCGAAATCTTTCTGTTTCGTTTGAAGAACATCATGTTATCAAAGACGTAAATTTGATGATACCGAAAGGGAAATTTATTTCCATTATTGGACCAAACGGAGCAGGGAAAACCACCCTGTTTAATTTGTTAAGTGGCCAACTTTCTCCGACGAAAGGAGAGATTTATTTTAAGGAACGTGACATTACAAAACTATCGATTTCAGATCGAACACGTTTTGGTATGGGACGTTCTTTTCAGCTTACAAATATTTTTCCAGAATTAACGGTTCTTGAAAATGTTCGCCTTGGTGTACAGTCTTATTCGAAAGATTATTATCGTTTCTTCCCGCAATCATCACGATATAAGCAGCAACAAGAAGAAGCACGTTATTTACTTGAAGCAGTGTTGCTGAATGAAAAGGAAGAAGTACTTGCAAAAGATTTAGCTCATGGGGAAAAGCGGAAATTAGAACTTGCAATGCTTTTAGCGCTTAAAGCAGACTTGTTGTTGTTAGATGAACCGACAGCAGGTATTTCCATTGAAGAAGTTCCCGCTATTTTACAAGTGATTGAAAATATAAAAAACGATTGTGAAAAAACGATTGTATTAATTGAGCACAAAATGGATATGGTGCTTCATTTATCTGATCATCTCGTTGTGTTATTTCAGGGAGAGTTATTAGCTGAAGGATTACCAGGAGAGATTATGAAGGATGAGCGTGTACAGACTGCCTATTTAGGGGGATTATACAGTGACACTATTAAAAGTGGATAATATCGAAACGTATTTAGATCAGTTTCATATTTTACAAGGTGTTTCTTTTGGAGTAGAGGAAGGGACAATTACAGTCTTATTTGGAAGAAATGGAGCAGGGAAAACGACAACGCTGCGCTCTATAATGGGATTTCATACGATTTCTAACGGAGCTGTTTATTTTGGCGGTGAGAAAGTAAATGGGTTATCAACACATATGATTTCTCGAAAAGGCATGGGGTATGTACCAGAAAATCAAGGGATATTTTCCGATTTAACGGTTGAAGAAACATTTGCTCTTGCTCAAACGAAAAAAAATGAAGAAACAGATGAAAAAGTGGAATGGATGCTGAATCTTTTTCCTGACTTAAAACAATTTTGGCAGAAAAAGAGTGGATTGTTAAGTGGAGGGCAAAAGCAAATGCTCGCTATTGCAAGGGCCTATATTAATAGCGAAGGCCTACTGCTTATTGATGAGCCTAGTAAAGGTTTGTCACCAATTATGATCGAGAAGTTGATGATCTCGATTTTAAAAATGAAGAAAAAAACAACCGTTTTACTTGTCGAACAAAACTTTATGATGGCCAGTCAAATTGGTGATTATTTTTACATTATGGATAATGGGAAAATTGTGCATAATGGTGCGATGAGTGAGCTGAAGGAAAATAAGGAAACGTGCCATAAGTATTTAGGGATTTCTTAACCTTTAAATGGGTGAGGTGAAAGATGTGGATGTGTTAGTTAATTTATTTGTAAATGGTGTTTCGACAGGTGTACTTATTTTTTTATTAGCATCTGGCTTAACGCTCATTTTTGGTTTGATGGACGTTCTTAATTTCGCTCATGGCGGGCTATTTGCATGGGGCGCTTTTACTGGGGTGTGGTTGTTTCAGGTAACAGACAATTACATGTTTGCATTATTTGGTGCTATTGTGATCGGTATGGTTCTTGGCTTGCTATTAGAAAGGTTTCTCATTCGTCCTGTTTATGGAAATCATGTTCGACAGCTGTTAGTTACACTTGGTGGCATGCTTGTGCTTAGTGAGTGTATAAAAATATTTTGGGGACCAAATCCAATAGGAGCTAAATTACCGAATTGGTTACAAGGAAGTTTTACATTCGATGGGATTATATTAATCAAGTATCGCTTATTTGTTATTTTTATTGGTTTATTCGTTTACATCGGATTTGTCGTGTTACTTCGAAAAACAAAAATTGGGCTTATGATTCGTGCTGGTGTAATGGATAAAGAGATGGTGCAAGCACTTGGGATTAATGTGAAGGCCATCTTTTCTTTCGTGTTTTTATTAGGAGCTGGAGTGGCGGCGTTAGGTGGATTCCTACTTGCGCCTTATTCGGGAGTTATTTTTGCCGAAATGGGGATGCAGTATGCGATTTTGGCTTTTATCGTTGTAATCATTGGTGGATTAGGTAGCGTGCAAGGTTCGGTAATCGCATCTTTAATTGTTGGCTTGGCAGGAGCTTTTACAGCGTATTTTGTGCCAGATTTATCACTTGCGATAAACATGTTAATGCTGTTATTCGTCTTATTAGTTAAGCCAACAGGACTTGTTGGTGAAAAGGGGTGAGACAATTATGAACACAATAACTAATCGGGCTAGTTTATATTTTGGATGTGTAGTTCTCTTCTTTTTTATAATATTCCCGTTCTTAAACGATTCAAGGAGCATCTTAATCTTATTTACACAAATTTTCATCTTCGCAATCTTTGCGATGAGTTTTGATATCCTATTAGGTTATACGGGAATTGTATCGTTTGGACATTGTATGTTTTTTGGAATAGGTGCTTATTGTGTCGCACTCGTATTCGATCGACAAGAGGCATCGATATTAAGTTTTTTTATTGGGGTAATAGTAGCGGTCACTTTATCAGCGGTTATTAGTTATATAATTGGTATGCTTTCCTTACGATTAAAAAGTCATTTTTATGCGATGCTAACACTTGCGATTTCCCAATTATTCTTTGTGCTCGCTGAAAAGTGGAGAAGTGTTACGCATGGGGGAGATGGTTTTACATTCCGCGTACCTGATATATTTCGAGATCGTTTCACATTTTACTATGTTACATTAATAAGTCTTGTGCTTATTTTTTTATTACTGCAACTGTTTACGAAATCTTCAATTGGAAAAGTGTTAAAAGCGATTTCGCAAAATGAACAGCGTGTGGAGGCGCTTGGTTATAAAATCCTACACTATAAAGTAATTGCAAGTGTTGTAGCTGGAATTGTAGCATCTGTGAGCGGTGCCTTATTTGTTATTACACTCCGATTTGTAAATACGACCGTTTTCTCAATTGATATGACACTGAATGCTTTATTAATGACAACAATCGGTGGCATTGGAACATTAGTAGGAGGGATAATAGGGGCGGGAATCATTGAATCGTTGAAATACTATTTGTCAGAGCTTGCTTCGCAGTATCCAATATTTGAACGATGGACAATTTTTCTTGGTTTATTGTATATCATCGTTTTATTAGGTCTTCCAACAGGTATGTTAGGAACAGTTAGGAAGCTGGTAAACTGGAAACGACATAAGAAAAAAGAGAAGAGGTCGCAAATTGAGCATGGTGTTTAATAGAATAGAAACGGACTCTTCGATTGGAGAGTCCGTTTTAATTTCCCATTTAGATAGTCGAATTTTATAACATGAAATGTTATGATGCCATTAAGGTAGAATAAGTTAGGAAGGGGAATAGAAATAACGAATATGGATAAAGAAAAACAACAATTGAGCGTGGAAGTTGCAAGATTATATTACCAATCCGATTATAGTCAACAAGAAATTGCAAATAAATTGAATATTTCAAGGCCGACTATTTCCAGGTTGTTAAAATATGCAAAAGAAAAAGGATTTGTTCAAATTCAAATTGCTGATCCGTTTGCTGACTTAGATAATGTAGGAAACTTGCTTAAAGAAAAATATAAGTTATTAGAGGCACATGTCGTTTTTTCTCCAATACCAGAATATACGGTCATTACGGAGTATATAAGTAAATTTGCTGCTGAGTATATGGAGAAGACCGTTACAAATGGTGATATTGTTGGTGTGAGCTGGGGAACGACTATGTATGAAGTTGCTAGAAAAATTATTCCTCAGCATGTGAAGGGGGTGGAAGTTGTTCAATTAAAAGGAGGCATTAGCCATTCAAGTGTAAATACGTATGCGAATGAAACAATAGCCTTTTTTGCAGATGCTTTTCAAACAACTCCAAGAAACCTACCACTTCCAGTTATATTTGATAATGCAGTTACAAAGGAATTAGTAGAGAAGGATCGTCATATTCATCATATTATTGAAATGGGAAAACAAGCGAATATAGCTATTTTTACTGTCGGAACTGTTAGGGACGAGGCTTTATTATTCCGATTAGGATATTTAAACCAAAATGAGATGAACATATTAAAAGAAAAAGCAGTTGGTGACATTTGTTCACGTTTCTTTGATGGAAATGGGAATATTTGTAGCGAAGAAATAAATAAGCGTACAATTGGCATTGATCTAGAAGAACTACGCTTAAAGGAACGGTCAATTTTAGTTGCAGGAGGGGCTAGAAAAGTAAAAGCAATCGATGGTGCGCTAAGAGGTGGATATGCGAATGTGTTGATTATCGATCAGCATACCGCAAAAGAGTTGTTACATTATCAAAAAGATTAGAAATAGAAGACTCTCTCAAAAGTAGTATTTTGAGAGAGCCTTTTTATTGAATACATGATTTTTTTAGTATGAGTAAATAAGTGTATAGTACCTCGTATAGTATTTATAAGGAATACTTTTCGTTTCATTTCCTTTTTCGAAAGTTAGGGAGTTAGCCATTATATCTCTTTCCACAAAAGTCCAACCATCTTCCTCCATCAAATTGATAAACGGCTCCATTTTGCCACGTTT
>NZ_JBALLY010000047.1:17419-17634 GCF_036963045.1 Bacillus sp. JJ864
ATATTCATTATCTGTTGGTTCTACTGCTACCATTTCTTTATTTTGAATAACCATTTTTGAAATAGCTATAGCAAATGGTAGTGGATTCCCTTCTTGGAAAATTACTTTCCTTTTTTGAAAGACAAATATAGATAGTGCTATGCATATTAGTAATGCCAGTATAAATGGTTTCGATTTTAGCAAATGACTCACATCCTTTGTTCCCCATTTTATAC
>NZ_JBALLY010000048.1:0-3190 GCF_036963045.1 Bacillus sp. JJ864
CCATATCCATCCCCCTACAAACATTCGTTCTTTTTACAGAATATCACAAAATTAACTATTAAATCAAATTATTTTTCGAAAAATTACAAAATAAATAAATATTTAAATTATTATTTTAATTGTTATACAAAAATAATAATCATAATAAGATATTCTGCAATACGCCACGAAAAGAAAGCGCTTAATTTGTATAATTGATTAAATTTTCTATACAATAAAAATGATAGAAAAAATAAATTTACGAAAAATTCATTTTTGTCTTGCATAATAATTTATTTTTGTTATTATCGTTAGAGATTCGACAAAAAATGACTTTGTGTCGTACTTGTTGTACAAAAAATTCAAAATATTTAAATTTGGAGGTTTTTTCGTGTCAAAAAATGTGCAAACTTCACATATTTTTGTGATTGGGCTTATGCTCTTTGCCCTTTTCTTTGGAGCAGGTAATTTAATTTTCCCTGCTATGTTAGGACAAACAGCAGGAAGTAACGTATGGGTTGCTACCGCTGGATTTTTAATTACAGGAGTTGGTGTACCACTACTTGGTGTAATAGCATTTGGTGTTTCTGGTAGTGATGACTTACAAGCAATGGCAAGTCGTGTACATCCTTGGTTTGCGAGTGTATACACATTTATTCTTTATTTAGCAATTGGTCCTCTTTTTGCTTTACCGAGAGCAGGAAGTGTATCATTTGAAATTGGTGTAAAACCATTCGTAGGCGAAAATAGTGGTCATTTACCTTTGATTATTTTCACTATTGTATTTTTCGGCATTACTTGTTTACTCTCTTTAAACCCTACAAAGATTGTTGACGTTGTCGGAAAATTTTTAACTCCGATTAAATTATCATTTATCGGTATTTTAGTTGTTACGGCTGTCATTAAACCAATTGGTGAAATTGAAGCACCAACACAAGAATTCGTTACAAACTCTTTCTTCAAAGGCTTTCAACAAGGCTATTTAACAATGGACACTCTCGCAGCTTTCGTATTTGGTATTATCATTATTAATGCCATCAAAGCAAAAAGTGTAAGTGACAAAAAAGTGGTTATCAATGTTTGTATAAAAGCATCGTTAATTGCCGCTGTCGTATTAATTGCTGTTTACACTTCACTTGCATTTATGGGAGCTTCTAGTGTTTCTAAATTAGGACATTTAGAAAATGGCGGAGAGGTTTTATCAAAAGTAGCAAATTACTACTTCGGTTCTTTAGGAAATTTATTATTAGGAATGATGATTACTGTAGCATGTTTAACAACAAGTGTCGGGCTTACTACAGCATGTTCATCATACTTCCATAAAGTATTTCCACAAATATCATATAAAACATTTGCTATTATTTTAGCTATTTTCAGTGCTGTCATTGCAAACCTTGGTTTAACAGAGCTGATTACCATATCTGTACCTGTATTAACAGCGATTTATCCTTTAGCGATCGTGCTAATTTTCTTAACGTTTTTACACCGATTCTTTAAAGGAAGATCAGAAATATATCAAATGAGCTTGCTGTTCACTTTTATTGTCAGTCTCTTTGATGGACTAAATACTGCAAATCTAAAAGTTGAAGCAATCAATTCTTTATTCTCTCGCATCTTACCTTTATATGATGCTGGATTAGGATGGATTATGCCAGCACTTATCGGAGCGGTATTAGGCTATGGCATTAGTTTATTACGAGGGAAAAATACTTCTAGTGTAGATACATCTCATGATCTTGCACGTAAAAAAACATCCTAAACTGAACAAGTTTAGGATGTTTTTTTGATTTTCTTCCGTCCACTTTTTCACTTTCTCTATGTCTTCACTAGAACCATCTCGTTGTCCATATCGTACATCTTCGTAGATCAAGACAATATCTTTACTTTTTCGTATACGAAATAGCCATTGCTGAATGGTTTCAAAATGACGACGTTGTTCATATTGTGGTAATGTTCGCTCCCACTGTGCAACAGCGGCTCTAATTTTATTTTCTGGTAAAGAAGAGAAAATTTGCTGAATTGCAGCCTCTTCACCTTTCGGCTCACTACTCATTTTTACAATTTCTTCTTCTCTTTCCCCTCTCTTTCTCTTCAAACGATATAATACAATTATAACAAGTACGATTGTCATAACTGAAAGAATGAGAAGCAATTGCTGATTAGGGAAGGATTTACTGTTAGTAAGAGACGCTGGGTTTCTTTTTTCCACTTCACTATTATCCTGTTCCATCAACGCTTCTCTACCTTTTTTGCTATTCGATGTTTGTTTCCATTTTCCTTTTTCAGGAGGTATCACTTCTTCTTAGGTGTTTCAGGAATCTCCCATCCCTCCGTAATATGCGGCGGCTCTTGTTTCAACAATTCTTTCAAAATCGTTTGTGTATAAAGTGCCCCGCTATTTTATTTCACCACTTGCAGCCATCCCCCGTGTTTTTCAGGTGCATTCCCAATAATAATCGGAATAGCCCCTGCTTCTTGCTGGCGGAAACCTGTTTGATAAAAAAAGAAGAAGATAGCGGAACATCTCGATCTGTTAAGGACGATAATAATTGTAATGTTTTGTGCAATTGTTTTCGGTATTTACCAGACATTATGTGGACAATTCCGTTTTCGCACATACTATTCACCCATAGCTCAAATGAACAATCTTGTGCTATTAGTTCCCGGCAAACGCCCGCTGTTACTTCGATTAAATACTCTATATCAGTACGCAGTGTATAACCCGTTGAACCTAATACATTTAAATAGACCGCATACCGATCACCTTGCGTATATTCATACTTTTTTGCACTTAATACACCTGTTTTTGCAGTTGCTCCCCAATGGATAGCACGAAATGATTCCTGTTCATATTCCTTTACGCCAATAATCTTCGTTTCATCATAAAGAGGCGAAACAGCTGCAGTTCGAAATCCGTGTTTCCAGCTGTTTGTTTCCGGAATATTTACTTTGACAATGCGAGGATATATACGAAAGCACGGCATATGTTGTTTCCTTATTGGGATGTGAATTGTAAAGGGAGTAAAAGACTGGTACCCTATGTTCTGTTTTGTGTCGGTAAAAAGTAAGTCAAATGATCCGTAATCTCATCCTTTATACGCAAGCAATTTACGCATTCTTTTTCTTTCTTCTTCCGTTAGCTCCATATGAGATCCGTTCATACCATCATGAGGCCGATTTACATCAAACAATGTATACAATACATGTGTAC
>NZ_JBALLY010000048.1:3425-4280 GCF_036963045.1 Bacillus sp. JJ864
CCGTTTTTGAGAGCGTAGTGTCCAGCTTCTCCAGCACAATCGGCTTGTTCTTTCGGACAGCCAATTCGACAAGACGAATGGCTTCTGCTTCTAGGATTTTTGTAATGGCACCGGAACATTCCTCCTCCAAAGAAAAAGAAAGAATGCCACTTTCGAGATAGTTTCCATCTCTTGAAACATTGATCCAGGCCAAATGATCATAGTTACAATCCACTCCAATGACACCGTCACTTGTACTGAAATTAATGTAGGAATTGGTTTCTACATCTACCCTACATTTGATGAGGTAATACGCTCCGTAGTCTTCGATCGCCCAAGAGATAGGCTGACCATACTTCTTTTTTTGTTTACACGCGATTTGTGTTTCTATTACATAGTTGACAATGTCTTGACCATACGGAAACATCACGAACGGGAAAGTCAACACGTTTCCACAAATAGAAGTAAAAGAGAGTTCTTGTTTTTCCATGTTGTATTGAAACACAAAGTTACCATAGCCAGCATCTTTGCGGCCGGAAATCATCATCTGTTTGTTTCGGGCGGCAGAGAAAAGGGTTTTCCATCCTTCATGATGGGTTACAAATTCTTCTTTTGTAAACTGAGATCGAAACAATTTTTTTGTGCCAAATACAGCACTTGGAACATATTTTTGCAGCTTTTCTTTCTTTTGTTGCAGGCGATCGAATCGGTTCTTCAACCGACCAATTTTTGCTTTTATGTTCTTGATTTTCTGATCCAAATAGCCATGTTCAAAAGAATAGAAGGTTAGCCAAATCATCGTTTTCTTTGAAAGAGAAAGGGAGACAATCCCGCTTGGTTGGATGGTAAAAGAAGTGTTTTTAGGAAATGTCGGTT
>NZ_JBALLY010000048.1:4499-12263 GCF_036963045.1 Bacillus sp. JJ864
CTCATGCAGATTCCGGTTCCAACGCTTTTCACGAACCAAAGTTTGAAAGGCAAAACATTTCGCTTGATTGAATAGGTGCAAAACATGAGACACCTCATTTACAAGTGTAGTTGGTAAAGTATGTTTATACACCCTTTGAGAAAAATAGGTTTTCTTCATTATTATTTCTTCATCCTCAATAAGAACATTTGTTCTTATTATCTCTATTTTATACAAGCTAGGAATCAATTTCAACAAAAATGTTAGATGTTCCGAAAAAATTTCATGTGTATGAGAATCAGACAGAAAAGGAGTAGCAAGAGAGCCCCATTCATCCCCTCCTTACCTCTGGGCTCTGCCCTTCACGCGGTTGAAGAAGGGGTCTTCTGAGGTAAAACGATCTAACTGCGCATCTGGAAGAGGAAATGTACCGGCAGACTCCAATGGATTTTGCGTAGCAAGTACAATAAACGGCTGCGGCAACACATGCGTTTCTCCCGCAATGGTAACTGTACGCTCCTCCATTACTTCTAATAAAGCTGACTGTGTACGCGGTACGGCACGATTAATTTCATCGACTAACACGATATTCGCAAAAATCGGGCCCATCCTCGTTTTAAAATCAGATTCTTTCATGTCGAAATACTCTAAACCTACTACATCCCCCGGCAATGTATCTGATGTAAATTGTACACGCTGAAATTTCCCATCTATACTTTTCGCAAGACTTTTCGCTAATGACGTCTTCCCCGTTCCTGGAACATCTTCTAATAAAACATGTCCATTTGCTACTAACGCAATCATCGCTAAATCAATAACCTCTTCTTTTCCTACGATTACTTGCGAGACATTTTCTCGAATTCTTTCTAAAATTGACATACCCTTCTCATCCTCCCTTTCTTATTTTCTGTTTTTTCTGATATTTATTTGTAGTATATCAGAATTCATATATTTACCGATTGCTTTTTGAGACTTTTTGTAAAATAAGTTTTCTTTTTACATATACTACTTGTAAAAAAAGATACATGTTGTAAACCCTAATCAAAAACGAAAGTTCTAAAAAAATTCACAATTTATCCCAAAAAAGATTTGCAAAAATAATTTAAATACTGTATATTATGAATCAACATACTAATGTTATAAAAAGGCAATGAAAAGGACACGAGATATTCTTACGGTTTTACAGAGAAGGAAGAGTTGCTGAGATCTTCCTAACGCAGAAGAATATACTTACCACCTTAGAGCCGTATTGGGGAAACAGAGTATCCAATACCGTAGACGCTACGTTACAGCGAATAGAGCCATCGACGCTTTTTTTAAGTGCGATGGGAATCTGGGTGGAACCACGGGTATTAACGCACTCGTCCCTATTTTAGGGATGAGTGCGTTTTTTTATATTATAAAATGGAGTGATAATGATGAGTAACAAAATGATTCAAATTCGTTTTCCAAATGGTCGTGAACAGGAATATATGAAAGGAACTACATTAGAAGCAATTGCAGAATCGATTAGCCCTGGGTTAAAAAAGAAAGCTATTGCTGGAAAAGTGAATCAGCAACTATTTGATTTACGTAGAAGCATACAGGAAGATGCAGAAATTGAGATTTTAACTTTAGAATCAAAAGAAGGCTTAGAAGTACTACGACATACAGCGGCCCATATATTAGCACAAGCCGTTAAAAGAATACACGGTCACATTAACTTAGGCGTTGGTCCTGTTATCGAAAATGGATTTTATTATGATATGGATCTTCCAAATAGTATTGCGGTTGAAGAGTTAGTTCATATTGAACAAGAAATGCAAAAAATTATTGATGAAAATTTAGAAATTCAACGAATCGAAGTAAGTCGTGATGAAGCAAAACAAATATTTGAAGAGCTTGGTGACCATTTAAAATTAGAGCTATTACAAGATATTTCTGCTGATCAAAACATCACTCTTTACAAACAAGGTGAATTTTTAGACTTATGCCGCGGACCACATTTACCATCTACTGGCTTTATGAAAGCTTTTAAATTAACAAATGTTTCAGGAGCATATTGGCGTGGTGATAGTAATAACCAAGTCCTACAAAGAATATATGGGGTTGCCTTCCCTACTAAAAAGGAACTAGATGAATACCTAAACTTTTTAGAAGAAGCCGCAAAACGCAATCACCGTAAATTAGGCAATGAATTAGAATTGTTTATGTTCTCTGAAGAGGCTCCAGGAATGCCATTTTATTTACCAAAGGGACAAATTATCCGAAATGAAATGGAAGCTTTTTTACGAGGGATCCAACAAAAACGTAATTATCAAGAAGTTCGTACTCCTTTAATGATGAATCAAAAACTATGGGAAAACTCCGGTCATTGGGACCATTATAAAGAGAATATGTATTTCACAGAAGTTGATCATGGAAAATTTGCTTTAAAACCAATGAACTGTCCTGGCCACATGTTAATGTTTAGAAATAAGCTGCACTCTTATCGTGATTTACCAGTTCGAATGGCTGAATTCGGGCAAGTCCATCGTCATGAATTTAGCGGCGCTCTAAACGGACTTCTTAGAGTTCGTACGTTCTGTCAAGATGATGCCCATATTTTTGTAACACCTGAACAAATTGAAGATGAAATAAAAAAAGTAATTGATTTAATCGATTATGTATATCGTACATTTGGTTTTGAATATGAAGTTGAGCTCTCTACAAGACCAGAAAATTCAATGGGAGATGACGAGTTATGGAATAAGGCGGAAGGTGCCCTGCAAAATGTACTAGAAGAGCTCAATTTCCGCTATAAAATCAATGAAGGTGACGGAGCGTTTTACGGCCCGAAAATTGACTTCCATATTAAAGACGCTTTAAATAGAAGTCATCAATGCGCAACTGTACAGCTCGATTTCCAAATGCCGGAGAAATTTAACTTAAGCTATATTAATGAAAAAAATGAAAAACAACGTCCTGTTGTTATTCACCGTGCTGTATTTGGTTCAATAGATCGATTCTTCGGTATCTTAATCGAACATTTTGCCGGAGCCTTCCCAACATGGTTAGCTCCCGTACAAGCAAAAATTATTCCTGTATCAGTTGAAGTACATGAGAAATACGCAAAAGAAATAGAAGAAAAGTTAAAAGGTGCTGGTGTACGAGTAGAACTTGATCTTCGCAATGAAAAACTCGGTTATAAAATGCGAGAAGCGCAAGTTCAAAAAATCCCATATGTCCTTGTCGTTGGCGATCAAGAAGCCGAGCGTAACGAAGTAAACGTTCGAGAATACAGAGAACAACAATCTAAAGCTGTCCAATTTGCTGAATTCTTTGCAAATATTCAGCAGGAGATTCAAAATAGAAGCTTATAATACAAAAAGAAACCGCAAGAATTTCAAAAGATATGATCTGAAATTCTTGCGGTTTCACTTATATGAATCCATTTTAATTTTTCAACATATAGATTGCGGCTATGCAGAAGAGCCTGCACTTGCTTTCTCCCTATGTTTTACCTTGCATGTGGCAGGAAAGGGCACTGACCGCTTCTATGCATGGCCAGCTGCTCTCGCCTACCGAAAAAGAATGGTTTTATATCGTTTTTATAATTTAGATTTATATATGTACTTGTACAATGTAGTGTAGTGCTATCCTAAGGGGAAGTAAAAAATTCTTCTTGGTAAATAGGACTATTTTTATACCATAAACAGTTGTTTTTTATCTTTTAAAACACTTACAGGAAATTAGTTTTTTTAAGTCTTAATCTACCTCTGTTGTTAGTTTGAATTATTTTCTGTAGAAAGATTCGTAATATACACGTTGATCCCACTCAACCGTTTACTTCGTTCTTTGTAGGTAATACCTTTCTTCTTTTCTTTTTTGGCTTGGTCCTTCAACCTTTTCTCTGTTTATTCTTTTTTTAATCGATGAATAATAACACGAGCTGGTAATTTTTGATACTGTCCAATGTATGCCTCTGAAATCTCCATTGTTTGACCAGGGGACAATTGATTCATGAGTTCTTCCATATCTAACTGAATATAGAGTGTCCCTTTCTTGACGGTCCCATTTCGAAAATACTCTGGCTTATCATTTTTACGATAGATTCGAGAATTTAATTTCAAACGTGAGATATAATAAGCTCCTTTATCATGGATCTTCTGTAAGTCATGTAGGTCGAAATAGCCTAAATCTCTTATATACAAGTCTTTGGGTCGAATGGTTTGTAGGCTTGTTGAACCAAAGGTTTTATCATTTTCTCTTCCTTCTCCTACATAAACGTGCAGGAACTTCCCACTCAATAGGTCATACTCTAATTGAATTTTGACTCCTGTCGTATGGCTACTTCCACCTGAACCTTGATAATGTGAAGAAAACTTATCTGGAAGCTGAAATGTTGTAGAATCTAGAATCCGAACGTGCTTAAAGATCGTGGTATATTGATGAATTATTTCTTTTGTTGAATGGATTTTTTGAGTGAGAAGATTAGCTAGAACTTGTTCTAGCAACTGTACTGCGGAAGCATTAAATCGTTGATTAAGTCCTTCAGGACTGATAAGAACACCCGTAGATACTTCAAGATGGCTACATAATTGTGTGAGTGATGTACTTGCAACCTGTTGGCTAAGCCATACACATAAAGCAACTAACTCCTTTGCTTGATATTTACTCTTTCGCTGAACGAATCCTTTTT
Source organism: Bacillus sp. JJ864 (assembly GCF_036963045.1). Taxonomy (NCBI): domain Bacteria; kingdom Bacillati; phylum Bacillota; class Bacilli; order Caryophanales; family Bacillaceae; genus Bacillus; species Bacillus sp. JJ864. The sequence continues at coordinate 9,139 of NZ_JBALLY010000048.1, forward strand.
CTTTAGCTAGGTGTTCTAGAACATGACGAGACATATGTCGTTGTAATTCTTCGGCAATCGGTTGAAGTTCGTCAAGAATCGAAAGACCCATAAAAAAACGCCATCCTTTCCTATAATGCTACAGAAAGGATAACGTCTTTTTTGTTTTATGGATAGTGCAAAATCTTAGCTTGATAGCGATGTGGCGGGACTCCATCTCCATCAACTTAAAATTTTATAATGCCCCCCAGAACGAAACTCTCAGCAGATGCTAACCTTTTGTGGTAGTGTATCAATGATTTCAATAGCTACCCTCACAAATACATTATTGCGCCACTCCAAATACATTGATTTCAGCCACACTTGTCCATGGATTATTGTTTATCTCGCTTAAAGCACGCAGTCTAATATAGCGACCTGTCTTAGTTGCAAAGCTGACTTGTTTCAAAGTGGTATCATTTGTAAAGGTACCTGTGGCTACAGCTGTTCCCCAATTCACTCCATCACTACTGACGTAGAACTCATAGTCCTTAATCGTTCCGTTCACTTGGGTGTCTTGTCTTGGCAGGTAGCTGAATTTGGAGATGTTATAGGTTGCGCCTAAATCGATTTGAATCTCGTGCGGCATTGGAGCTACGGGGCCCCAGCTCGTATGCCAAAACGTGTCTTTGTTTCCATCAAAGGCATCATTACCCAAATTGTACCAATTATAACTGTCTACATATTTTAGTGTCCAGTTTGTTTGCGGAATCAAACTAGCTTCTTTTGTTGTGACTGCTACATTCATGGCAGAATTACTTGTGCTTGTCGTCGTAATCGTTACTCCCGATTTTTCTCCAGTGTAGGTATTACTGTTCGGATTGGTGTCTTGACCAAAGGAAGCAGCATGATTTTGATTCGTGTAATAGAACGGGTCTTGGTATTCACTGATGGATTGCTCTATATCAATGAAAGGATGAGGGTCATTAGAATTATTATTCATGGATTCATCAATATGCCAAACCGCGATGCCACCAGAATTTGTTGGCAAGCTTGCATCATACCCAACTTTTTCGCGATTCTCAACTAAAAAATACGTATTATCCTTTAAAGGAATCTTTAAAACATTATAGTTATTTGGGATCGCATTTAGAGTAAAATTGTTGGTGGTATTTACTACAGTTGGTGTTACAAATCCTAATTTTACTTTTGACCAGGCATCCATATGATCGGGTGTAGCTCCATAATCTTCCCCTTGAAGACTATTCCAAGATCCATTACCCATTATACTTAGACTACCCACATGATTATTAGTGCCATATAGATCTGGAAGGCCAAAGGAATGGCCCAACTCATGAGCAGGGATACCAATCGTTGCCATATGACCATATTGTTTTTCACCCTGCGCCGTATACATGCCTGATACTGTAACACCATCGTGATTTGTATTGGGAGCATACGACTGATGTGCCCAAATATAAGGAAGTGGAGCACCAGGAGCAGCCTGTTCATTACCAGCAAGAAAAGTTACAATGTAGAAGCCATCTTTAAAGTCGATGACTTGATCATTATTAGTATCAAAACTAGCAAAATTCACCTGAGGATCAGCTTTAGCCAGTGCATCTGTTATAACCGTACTAATGTTTTTTCCCGATGTACTCGGATGAGCGTAATCTAATTTCACTTTAACCACCCCATCATTTTGCGTACCATATATTTCGGAAGCTGGAGTGATCTGTACTTTTCCATTACTCACTTCATTATAGTAACCCTTTACTGACTTTTGATTTGCAGAAAAGAATTTGTTACTCCAATCGTTGTCGTTATATGCGATATCAACATCTGTAAACCCAATTAACAAAACAAGTAATTTTTTGGTTCCTAAAACTGGAGTGACAGTTCCATCAATATTTTCTGGTGATTCTTTTTGTAGCTCATTCATGTGCTCCTGTTTTTTCTTTGCTTGAGGGTTGTATTCTTTTATCCATTTATTCAAATTATTTTCATTTGCCGCTTTTGCAGGCTTCTTGTCAATTTTATATTTTTTTCCCGTCGATTTTAGTTCATCTGATGTAAGTTCAGCGTAATTCCAGTACCCCTTCTGATCTTGTAAAAGTACGTCGCCATCCTTTGTGCTTGCCCAATGGAACCATTCATCTCCATGCACTGTGGCTTGAAACGATTCGCCTGACGGTTGCTTCATTTCGACAACTCCATCGTATGCTGGTGCGGCAAAAGCGTTCGTTTGAAAGTACAAAACACAAATCAAAGAAAAAACGGACGTGAACAGGAATTTAAAACTTCTTTGCATAAACCTTCCTCCTTTTAGTAGTTGTTATCATGTGGGAATGGTTTCCTCTATAGATTCATGAAGATCGCCTCCCCCCTTTAAAAAATATTCAACAGCATAATTTAAATACCATTTTATGTAAAGTTCAAAGAGTTTAAATCTTATAAAATAAGTTGAGAAATATGATTATTGGAATTATAAATGAATAAAGAAATTTGTTTTGTAATTGTAATTGGCTGAACACTTCATATGTCTTCTATAGAAACCTTAATTACAAGATAAAAATTCTTTAAAAAGGAGTAAAATATATAGCTGATTCCTTAACGTACAGGAAATCGGTTAAATTGTTTCTAAACGTATAATTTTCTTTTTTTAATATGGTGACCCCATGCCCATCAACTTAAGAAATTGGTTGTTCCCCAAAACGAAAAAAATGACATGAATTCTTATAAATAACAGTAGAGATATAAAATTTTTGTTTTGGGGATATCTCAAAATCTTAGCTTGATGGCGATGTGGCGGGACCCCAATAAGAAAAGACACTCAAATTGAGTGCCTTCTCTTAGCATCAGCAGCCAAATCCACCTCCAAAACAACTACAACCGATTATGATTAATAAGATAAATAACACAATCAGTAAGGCGAATCCGCCGCCGAAGCCACAACAACCAGCTCCAAACCCCATAATATATTCCTCCTTATTAATGAGGAAACAAACAATGGTAGATACGGTTACAGATATTTCAGCGGATTTACATTACAGTATGTGGCATGTAACTAAAGAGTGCCCCTACATGAAAACCTTTCTCTAGTAATTTCTTAATGTTAAAAACGGCTTATGAATTAATGAAGGAGCATATTTTATATATATATATCC
>NZ_JBALLY010000049.1:0-52093 GCF_036963045.1 Bacillus sp. JJ864
TTTCGTTCAGTTTTCAAAGGACTTATCCGTCGCTCAATTGCGACTTCCTCATGTTAACATCTTTGTTTTTTGATGTCAACATTGTTTTTTTACTTCTTTTTTGTCTGCTTTCTGCTTTCGTGCAGCAGCGACGTTTATTAATATAGCATGCTCATTTTAGATGGTCAATACTTTTTATAAAAAATTTCACATCCTGATTAAATACCTCCAAATACATAAAAAACTATAGAAATCCTTAATCATCCAAAAATTCAGAAATCTATGCTATATTATTACCTATAGGAAGGTGAAAGGGATGAGCATAAAATACTCAAATAAAATCAATAAGATTAGAACTTTTGCATTAAGTTTAGTATTTATTGGACTTTTCATTGCATACTTAGGGGTCTTTTTTCGTGAAAACATTCTTGTTATGACAATTTTTATGATGGTTGGCTTTTTTGCTGTCATCGCTAGTACTGTTGTTTATTTTTGGATTGGTATGCTATCAACAAAAACAGTTCAAGTTATTTGTCCATCTTGCAACAAACCAACTAAAATACTTGGACGAGTTGATGCTTGCATGTATTGTAACCAGCCACTCACACTCGATCGAAGTTTAGAAGGAAAAGAATTCGATGAAAAATACAATCGAAAGGGCTATAAAATGTAACAAAAGTCTATACTTACTTTCGATAAAAAAAAGGCTGACTTAAAGCGTCAGCCTTTTAATCAAGTGTATTACTTATTACAGTCTTGACAAACACCGTAAATTTCTAAACGGTGACTATTGATTACAAAGCCTGTTGCTTTCGCAGCTTCATTCTCAATTTCCTCTAGACCCGCATACGGAAAATCAACAATCTTACCACATTTTTCGCAAATCACGTGATAATGCTGACTTGTAACGTAATCAAATCTGCTTGAGGAATCACCATAGGTAAGCTCTTTTACAAGCCCTACTTCCTTAAATACGCGCAAGTTATTATAAACTGTCGCAACACTCATATTTGGAAACTTACCTTCTAATGCTTTATAAATCTCATCCGCTGTTGGATGCATCATAGATTCCACAAGGTACTCTAAAATAGCATGACGCTGTGGAGTAATGCGTACACCCGTATTTTTCAACATTTCCAGCGCTTCTTTTAATTCTTCTTTGACCACCGTCATGCACCCCGATTCTATACGGATTATTATTTTGTAATTCTTATAAAGAGTGTACTCCTTTTCCTTCCACTCGTCAACATTTCTACTATAACTATGTATTTTATTCTTAAGCTTATTCCAAATTTAACAAACAGCGCAACGTAGTTAATGTGGATGCCTTCTCCAGATAAAGCTTCATTTTATTTTTAGATGACCGTATTTCTTTTTATACATTTACATGAAAAAAAGTGCGAGAAAATCTCGCACATGAAAAACTATCATCTGAGGAGGTATGCCCTACACTGTTAGCATATGAAAAATCCCCCAAAAGTGTATAGTCATATGCCATGTATGTAATGTTTTACTAATTATTTTATTCTGCGCAAAATAACACTTACTAATAATAAGGTAAAACCCATTAATCCTGATGTCGGCATTTGTGAGCCTGTACTTGGTAATTTATTATTTGTATCTTCTGTATTGTTTACTTTAGAATTTACAGACTTATCATCAATGTTCGAAGAATGACTTGTTAGATTAACATTGCTTGTTTGATCTAGTTGATTCGTTTGGTCCGTTTTACTTGTTTGACCCGTTTGATCTGTTTGGTCCGTTTTACCTGTTTGATCCTTTTGATCTGTTTGGTCTGTTTTACCTGTTTTACCTGTTTTACCTGTTTGATCTGTTTGATCTTTTTGATCTGTTTTACCTGTTTGATCTTTTTGATCTGTTTGACCCTTTTGATCGCTAGTTGTTTGTTCTTGAACTTTAACAGGTTTAGAATCTGTTGCTTCCCAAATCGGTGCAGTTAATGTTGGATAATGTAAAGCTTCTATCTTTTGTCTTGTTTCCGGTGATGCTATAAGTCCCCATTTATCAAAGAAAGGTAGTAAATTTTGCTTTGCAATCTTAGATGTATTGTAAATAAATGCTTGGATTTTCTCGTCACTTGTTTTCGGAAGCTCTGCTTTAGGTATGGAGCGGTACAATTGATGTAATTTTGGGTAAAATTCCTCTCCAAAAGCTAAGTCCAATTGCCAAAACATCGCTAATTTCACAAAGACATCATCAATTTTATTAAAGTCTTTTTCCGATTGCGGCTTGCTTAAATACGTAAATGCTTTTTCATATGTTCCATTCTCTAATCTTGATGGATTTCCGAAAGCACGCTGCACAGACATACTATAAATGTTTGTTGTGACTTCTCCTAATCCATCCCACAGCCAAGGGGTTTGTTGTCTTTGATGACCCATTTCATGCCAAGGTCCCCATCCGTCTTTTGTAAACTTATTTATATTTAATACATTTTGAATAGCGTCTCCTATATATGCCGTTCGACTAGTATATGCATACATATACCCATCAGAGTGATTATCCTCTACAAAGTGTATATAATGCTTATCCGCTTCTTCTTCAGATAAACCAGCAACGTGATCTTCAATTCTAATAGATTCATCTATTTTTTTTAACAGTTCTACAGGATCTGTATTCGAACCTATTAAATATTTTTTAACTCGTTCAGGGCTTGCCGTTATGAGTGAGCGTTCTCCTTTTAACTCTACCGCATGGGCGTTAGGATATGTATCGAGCATATTGATTAAATCTTGTTTCGTATGTTTGCCTAATTCAAAGAAAGGCGTAGGCGATCCCCCTGCTTTAATTTCAGCTTGAACAGTGCTGCCTTGTTGTGGATTGTAAAAATAAATCATTCCACCATTTGGCGATTCAATTGTATTTTCGCCTGGTTTTAAAGTAAACGACTTTATGAGCGAATCTTCCTTCCATGAACCGTCATAGGAGAGTGTTCCTATATAAGCTTGAATATTTTGCGTCCCGTCTACTTGAATTGTTATTTTTTCATTCGGGTTTGCATATAATCCAGTTGGTTCATATGGACTAAATCGAAATTGACGTCTATCCCTATCTTTGATTTGATCTATATTCCCCTTGCCCGTAACATGAAAAGTACGTTCAGTGGATACTTGTGCTTTTGTAGTTTGTTCTTGTGTTTCAGCTGAAACTTTTGCTACCTCTCCGATAAACGGAAAAGCAAGTACATTCAAAGCTACAAACGTTTTCATTACTATTTTACTATTCCTTTTTTTAGTATCTTTTTTCATCTTTCACCCCATACCTTTCTATCGCTTTCCAAACCTAGCATTCTATTAAAAAATTAATATATTTTTATACAATAATTACTTTAAGGATAAAACCTCATTGCAAATAGAGAAAAGAACACAAAATGATTATTTAAAAAATATTCCAAAAATTAACCCTATACATACCTTCTCCATTTTCCCTTTCATTCTACACTGAGTTTAACATAAAATATGACATTTATCATCAAACTTCGACAAAAAATCCTTCATCACATTTATGATGAAGGATTAAAAAACTTTACTTTATCGTATTCAAGTAAAATCCCTAAAGCACTTTTTTCTTATAAACTTTCTTTCACAAACTGTAACGCTTCTTCAACATGGCCCTTAACTTTAACTTTTGTCCATTCCTTTACTAACTGTCCTTCTTTATCAACTATAAATGTTGATCTTTCAATTCCCATGTACTCTTTTCCAAAGTTTTTCTTCAGCTTCCAAACACCGTACATTTCTGCAACTGTATGATCTTCATCAGCTAACAGCAAAAATGGCAAGTCATATTTTTCTATAAATTTTTCATGTCGCTGTAAAGAATCCGTACTTATCCCTAAAATTACACAATCTAACTCTCCAAAGGCTATATGATGATCTCGAAAATCGCACGCCTCAGTCGTACATCCTGGTGTCATATCTTTTGGATAAAAATAAATGACAACGTGTTTCCCACGAAAATCAGATAATTTTACTTGCTCTCTATTGCTTGCTTCTAACGTGAAATCCGGTGCCATTTGCCCTACTGTAACCATATACAATCACTCCTTCTATTTTGCTTCCACTATATCAAATATCCTATTATTTTTCATTTTCCATAACTGTCCGCACAACAAATGCAAATGGCATCGTATATCCAATCAGTGCTTCTATAATGGCAATCCAACGGCCAATTCCAATCGGCGTTACATCACCATATCCAACTGATAACAATGTAATTGCACTAAAATATAAACATATTTCTACAAGAGCGAATGAATGATTCATTACTAATTTCCCGTCTTCTTCTAATACCGAAAATCCACTTTCTTCTAAAACAACATAACTAAGCGCAAATGCAATGAGTACCGTTGTGTAAATAAGAAATAACGATATCAGATTATACAAAGAGAAAAAACGGTTTGATTCTCCTGCCGAACTCCATAATAATTGTATACTCCGTAATACAGCAATCGCAGCAATCAATAAAATCATTACCCACAACATGTCCTCCACCTCACTTTATTTGTATGAGGACAAACGGAGTTTTATCCCATATGAATAAGTGACTAATTCCCGGCACCGCGATATCGCTTTACTCCTAAATTCCAAATGAAAAACCCGATTAAAAAACAAATAATCCCAACAACCGGTGTTACAAACGCATAGGAGTTCCATTCTGTTTTTCCTAAAAAGTAAGATGCCGGATACACACCAACAAAAGCAAACGGCAATATAAACGTTAAAACAAAACGAATCACGCGATTATAAATATTAACAGGATAACGTCCGTAATTTCCAATGTTATACATGAGCGGCATAATCGAACTTCTTGCATCTGACCAAAAGCCAATACTTGCAAGCGTTACGAAAATGCCACCATACACGAGTGCACCGCCGAGTACCATCAATATAAATAGAAAGAAATCGTACCAATGAAATGTTAATTGAAGCTGCAGTGCAGCATATCCCATTACACCAAAACCAGTTATTGCCCCAAGAAGTGACTCTAATTCCATTCGTTCTAAGATGACTTGAAATAAACTATGAATCGGGCGTGTTAAAATGCGGTCCATTTCACCTTTTACGATATAACGATCATTAAAATCCCATATATTAAAGAATGAAGAGAAAATCGCAAACGGAACTAGGAAAAAACCATAAATAAAGATCACTTCTTCCCTATTCCATCCTTTTAACGCTTGCGTATGTCCAAATACAACAAGAATAAAAATTAAGTTTACTGCCTGCAGCAATAAATCAGATAGTAGACCAATAATAAAATCCCCGCGATATTCTAGCTTCGTTTTTATATATTGACTTGCATATTGTAAAAACAACTTAAAATATAACATTCTCTCATCATCCCCCTTGTACAATCAGCCTTTTTCTTGCTGTTTTCCACATCATAACAATTGGAATAATGAGCAGCACTGCCCATATGATTTGAAATAATAAAGCTTTATAAATCGCCTCACCTTGCATTCCTTCCGAGAAAATCATACTCGGAATATAACTAATTGCTTGAAACGGCAGAAACGTCATTACTTTTTGCGCCCATAACGGATAGAAGCTAATCGGAAGTAATAACCCTGAAAACAAATCGATCACAACGCGTTTTGCATACATAATTCCATTATTATTAAATAAAAAGAACGTTAACATTCCTGTCATTAAGTTAATTTGTGTATTAATGATAAAACTAAATAATAATGATAGGAAGAAGTACAACCACGTTTGAACATTTGTTGTAATTTGCAGTGAGAATAACAATGTAACGATGACCATACCTGGAATAGAGAAGAAAGCAAATCGGAAAATCCCTTCTCCTAATCCTTGCATGACTTTCATACCTAAATAGTTATATGGACGAATTAACTCAACCGCAACCCGTCCTTCTTTAATTTCCATCGCAATCTCCCGGTCAATATTATTGAAATAAAATGCACGGGCCATCCAGGCAATTGCAATGTATGTTGTCATTTGTGTAACGGATAAACTTTCGATATTTTCTTTTCCGCTATAAATAGCTTGCCATAAAAAGTAATATGCTCCGATATTAATTGTATAAATGATAATACCGCTATAATAGTTTGTTCGATACGCAAGCATCATTAAAAAACGAACGCGAATCATTTCAATATACTTACCCATGAATCATGCCCTCTTCATAAATATTACGGATGATTTCTTCTGTAGAAACTTCATTAATTTTCAAGTCTTTAATCCCAAAAGATTGGACAACTTTTGATATAAGCGTTGAAATCATGATTTCTTCATTTGGGATCTTGGCAATCCATGTATGTTGTTCTTTTCCTTGTGACCAAACTACATCGTTATCAGGCATTAACATCGCAAGTTGCTGATAAGAAACAGAAGTTACAAATTGAAAATGAATTTCTTTTTCTGCTCCCCACTGCGCGCGAAGCTTGTTTAAAGATCCGTCATACATTATTTTTCCTTCATCTAACATAACAACTCGATCACAAAGCGCTTCAATATCTGTAATGTCATGTGTCGTTAGTAAAATTGTTGTCTTATATCGTTCATTCATTTCTTTTAAGAACTCACGAATTTTCAATTTAACAAGGACATCAAGCCCAATTGTCGGTTCATCTAAAAACAATAGCGGCGGATTATGAATTAAAGCTGCCGCTAATTCACAGCGCATCCGTTGTCCAAGTGATAGCTTTCGGACTGGCTTATCCAATAAAGGACCAATATCCAACGTTTCAATTACATGTTCCATATGTTCTTTATACTCTGCATCAGATACACCATATACTTTTTTTAACAAACGAAATGATTCTTGCACGGCAATATCCCACCAAAGCTGCGAACGTTGACCAAACACAACACCAATTGTTTTCACAAATTCTTCCCTTTGTTTGTGAGGATTCATACCATTTACAGTGATTTGTCCAGCAGTCGGTGTCAAAATACCTGTTAGCATTTTAATAGTAGTGGATTTACCAGCACCATTTTCTCCAATATATCCAACCATTTCTCCTTGCTTTACAGTAAACGAAATATCATTTACTGCTGGGACAATTTTATAATTACGATTTAATAAATCTCGAAACGCTCCTTTTAATCCTGAGCGGCTTGAATACGATGTAAATTCTTTTCGTAAATCTTTTACCTCAATAACCGTCTCCATTACGATTCTCCTTTCTCTCTTCCACTCTAGTAAACAATAGCTTTCCTTGTTACATGCCTAACTATATATTTTTCGACATATAAGGTGAAACTTCCATCAGTGGAGAGTTTTTTCATCTCCCATTGATGGAAAGCCCGCCCAATCGGGCTTTTACTCGCTTTCTCCCTTTGTTTTAAACATGGTATGTGGCAGAAAAAGGCCCTGACCGCTCCTACGCACGTCCAGTTGCTCTCGACCTCTCCTAAAAAGAAAGAGGGTTTTATGTCGTTCTTTAACTTGTATATATAATTATCAATACGATAGTGAAAGCTTCCATTTCGCACAACGAATAGTTTACCCAACAGCAGCAACTTGTACAAACAATACGTCTTTTCCAAAAACATGTTAAAATAATACATAGATTTTTGTAAGGAGATGAATTTTCATGAAGTTCACAAAGTCAGAAGAATTACATAAAGAAGCTTTAGAACATATCGTTGGTGGTGTAAACAGTCCTTCTCGCTCTTATAAAGCAGTTGGCGGCGGTTCACCAGTTGCAATGGAGCGCGGGAAAGGTGCTTACTTTTGGGACGTGGACGGCAACAAATATATCGATTATTTAGCAGCATACGGGCCGATTATTACGGGTCATGCTCATCCACATGTAACAGAAGCGATTAAAGTCGCTGCCGAAAATGGTGTGTTATACGGAACACCAACAGCTTTAGAAGTAACATTTGCAAAAATGTTGAAAGAAGCTATGCCAGAAATGGATAAAGTACGTTTTGTAAACTCAGGAACAGAAGCTGTTATGACAACAATCCGCGTTGCGCGCGCTTATACAGGACGCACAAAAATCATGAAATTTGCGGGTTGCTACCATGGGCATTCTGATTTAGTGCTTGTAGCAGCAGGCTCTGGTCCTTCTACACTTGGTACTCCTGATTCTGCTGGTGTACCGCAAAGCATTGCACAAGAAGTCATTACAGTTCCTTTTAATAATGTAGATACATTAAAAGAAGCTTTAGATAAATGGGGACATGAAGTTGCAGCGATTCTTGTAGAACCGATCGTTGGAAACTTCGGCATTGTTGAACCAAAACCAGGCTTCCTTGAAAAGGTAAATGAACTTGTTCATGCAGCAGGTGCATTAGTGATTTATGATGAAGTTATCACAGCGTTCCGCTTTATGTATGGTGGTGCTCAAGATTTACTTGGCGTGACACCAGACTTAACTGCACTTGGCAAAATAATCGGCGGTGGTCTTCCGATCGGTGCTTATGGCGGGAAAAAAGAAATTATGGAGCAAGTTGCACCGCTCGGTCCTGCTTATCAAGCGGGTACAATGGCCGGAAACCCTGCTTCTATGGCTGCTGGTATCGCATGTTTAGAGTTACTTAAGCAAGAAGGCGTATATGAAAAACTAGATGAGCTTGGGGCAATGCTTGAAAAAGGTATTCTAGAACAAGCAGCTGCACACAACATTGATATTACAGTAAATCGCCTAAAAGGCGCTTTGACGGTATACTTTACAAAAGATAAAATCGAAGACTACGATGCTGCCCAAAATACAGACGGTGAAATGTTCGGTAAGTTCTTCAAACTAATGCTTCATGAAGGAATTAACTTAGCACCATCTAAATATGAAGCATGGTTCTTAACTACAGAACATACAAAAGAAGACATTGAATACACAATTGAAGCCGTTGGCAGAGCATTTGCTACCTTAAAATAGAAAAACAGAGGATCGCCTCTGTTTTTTTATTTTTACTATTTCATAAATCATACAATAATAGTATAATTATTCGTAATTATCTGTTTTTAATTCAAAACAAAGAGTTATCCCCCTGCTTTAGGGCAGTAATACTCCAGGGAAGGATAACTACCGGAAGTTTCACTTTATTAATATTAGGTGTCGTACACCTTTAATATTTTGATTATTCTAAATCCAAATAAGAGGGGGATTGGCGAATGCCGAGTACAACAAATAAATGGACACCATCTTTATTTCGAAATTATGCAAATGCCGAACACGACGCGTGTGGAATCGTTTCCGTAATGGAGAAACGAAACATTCCAACGAAAGAAAACATCGATCTTTGCATACAGTCTCTTGTAAAAATGAATCACCGCGCTGGATTTATTAATAACGAAGGCGATGGAATCGGAATTCATATTGATCTTCCGAAAGCACTTTGGAAAGAAAAATTAATGAAAAATGGTTATAATCCAACATTAGTGGACCATCCTCACTTTATCGTTGGGCATTTTTTTCTACAGCAAAAACAAAGTGCACATGCCTTGCAAAATGATATCCGTTCCTTACTACAGAGAGAAGATGTAACAATTATATTTGAAACTAGCACTGTAACTAACTCTAATGCCCTTGGACCTCTTGGCAAACAAGAAGAACCGCTATTTTGGCAAATTGCCGTTATTCCAGAAAAGCAACATGAAAACATTGACCAATTATTATTCTCGCTAACGATAGAAATCGAAAAAAATGAAGCAATTCATGTTGCATCATTCAGTCCGGATTATGTTGTTTATAAGGTGCTCGGAGCTGGCGATACACTTGTATCCTATTATGCTGACCTGCAACATCCACTCATCGCATCTACAATGACTCTTGGACATAACCGTTATTCTACTAATACATTATCTAATTTCTTTCGCGTTCAACCGTTCAGCATCCTTGGACATAATGGAGAAATTAATACGATTGCTAAGCTGCGAGATCAAGCTGAAATGATTGACGTGCCACTTACAAATGGCGGCAGCGACTCGCAAGACTTAAACCGCACGCTAGAAACACTTCTCACCCATTACAACTATAGCCTATTCGAAGCAATGGATATATTATTTCCACCAATTATTAATGAGATTAAATTATACAAACCGCATATGCAAGACTTATATACGTATATACGTGAAGCATGGGGACATTTCGCTCAAGGACCCGCTGGAATTATTTCACGCCATAAAGATGAAGCTGTTTTTAGCGTAGACTCCCTTGGTTTACGCCCCGTTTGGAAAGTAGAAACGGAAAGCTCTTATATTTTTTCCTCTGAACCAGGTGTTATTTCTCCGGCTGAATATGTCGCAGAACCAAAATCACTTGCTCCAGGTGAAAAAATAGGGCTGAAGCGAAACCTAGAAGGCGATCTTATTTTATATGAATACGATGCATACCAAAAAGAAGTATATACACGTATGAAACAACGCATGGAATGTATCGACTATCGCTATCATCTACATGTTCCGCCAACAGATGAATTAGATCACCTTGTTTCAATTACCGAGGTAAAATCAAAGCAATACGCGGCTTTTGGCTGGGACCGCGAACATATTCAGCTTCTCGAGCAAATGGCTGAAAAAGGCGCTGAACCAATCCGTTCCCTTGGGCATGATGCCCCGCTTGCAGCACTCGATACAGGAAGACGAAATATTGCTGATTTTATAAAGGAAAGCGTTGCTGTTGTAACAAATCCTGCAATTGATCGCGACCGAGAAGTAGAGCACTTTTCCACACGTACAATTGTAGGAAAACGGCCAAATCTGTATGCAGCAAACGAACAACCCTTTATTGTAGAACTTCCAAGTCCAGTTGTCTTAGAAGGAGCATCCGGACAACAAGCTGCAGGGCATTTAGACACAGTATCTTATGAACAACTCATCCGTATGTTCGCTCTGCACAGCACTGTCTATAAATTGTCTGGAACGTTTACAGAGGATGAAACTTTGGGTGCGGCGCTGAATCGACTTGGAGCAGAAGCTGTGGCAGCAATAAAAAAAGGCACATCACTTCTTATCATTGATGATGCAAAAACTCATCAAAACAACCAATTATGGATTGATCCACACTTACTTACAGCCAAAATTCATCAAGAGCTCGTGAAGCATAAACTCCGCCGTGATTGTGCAATTGTCGTACGTTCCGGAGCACTTCGTTCTTTACACGACATTGTGACTTTATATGGTTTAGGGGCAGATGTTATCAATCCATACCTTACATTTGCAACAGTAAACGATGGAACAGAAACGCCTCTTCTCAATTTATATAACGCATTGAATAAAGGAATTGAAAAAGTAATTTCAACACTTGGAATTCATGAATTACGCGGCTATGGTCGCCTCTTCTCTTCCATCGGTCTACACGAAGAAATTGCACAGATATTGGATATTACAAATTTCCTTGGATCTAGTAGGTTGGCTTTTTCACTCAAAACACTAGCAGAAGATACAAAAGTTCGGGCAATCGATTATACAAATGAAAAAGCAAACATACGAAAAACGTTTCATCTATTCCCGCGCATTTGGAAAGCAATTGGAGATATTGCCAAAGGAAATGCATACGATGACTACCGTGAAAAACTAAATGAATTAGAAGAAAAGAATCCAACAGCAATTCGTCATCTTATAAAAATAAAAGAAACAAATCATAAAACGCCAATTGAAAAAGTTTCAATTGCAGTAAACAATCATAGTCTCCCATTTATTATTAGCTCGATGTCATTTGGCTCACAAAACGAAATTGCCTTCCGTGCTTATGCCGAGGCTGCTGACCGATTAAATATGATTAGTTTAAACGGTGAAGGCGGCGAAATTAAAGATATGATTGGTAAATATCCACATACACGCGGGCAACAAATCGCATCAGGACGTTTTGGTGTTAACGCTGAACTCCTGAATTCATCTAATTTAATTGAAATTAAAATTGGGCAAGGCGCAAAACCAGGAGAAGGCGGACATTTACCAGGTTCAAAAGTAACAGCAAAAATTGCAGAAGCGCGAAATGCAACAGTTGGTTCAGATTTAATCTCGCCTTCCAATAACCATGACATTTATTCAATTGAAGATTTAGCCCAAATCATTACTGAAATTAAAACTGCCAACCAACATGCGAAAGTAGCTGTTAAAGTTCCTGTTGTCCCTAATATTGGAACCATCGCAGTAGGCATCGCCAAAGCTGGTGCTGACTTTATTAACATTAGTGGTTTCGATGGCGGGACAGGTGCCGCACGTATTCATGCCCTGCAGCACGTTGGTCTTCCTGTTGAAATTGGTGTAAAAGCTGCTCATAACGCCCTGTTAGAAGCGGGAATGAGAGGGCGTGTAGAAATTTGGGCCGACGGCGGCATCCGCAGTGCTGCAGATGCATTAAAAATTATGCTTCTTGGTGCAAACCGCATTGGTTTCGGTACACTGTCTATGATTGCGATCGGTTGTACAACATGCCGCGGCTGTCATTTAGATACTTGTCATGTCGGGATTGCAACGCAAATCGAATCCGAAGTACAAGCGAAAGAACATGGCCTGCGCCGCTTCGTACCACGAAATTTCGAAAGTGCTGTAGAAGGATTGTTACACTTATTCACAGCTTTTGGAACAGAACTAAAACGATTAACAGGACAGCTTGGTTATAGCAATTTACAAGAAATTGTCGGCCGTTCTGATTTATTAGAACAAACACGCGGCCAGCATTTACTAAATTTACATTACTTATTACAAACATTAGAAGATGTAACATACAATGCCTTGCAAACAGCAGCGCATCAAGAAGATAGTAAGGCTCATTATTCTATTACATCTAAAGAACTTATTAGCGTCGGCGTCGATCAACGTGTGATGGGCGGCATGGAATCTTGCTACCGCACTCGCAGTAAACTATATGAAAATCGTGTCTTAGATCCCATCACATTAAAATATACAAACGGTTCTGTTCCTGGAAATGGACTAGGCGCTTATAATAGCGAAAACCTCTTTATTCACGTCAACGGCGGTGCACAAGACGGCATTGGAAAAACAGCTTTTGGCGGTGGGATTTATATTACAAAAACAAAAGGAAAAGATGGTAAATACTATAACGGTTCTGTTGGAAAAGGATTCGGATACGGCGCACAAAAAGGAGCATTATATGTACAAGGAAATGCTGACGCTAGAGCAGGGATTCGTCTATCAGGAGCTGATATGATTATTGGCGGAAGAATGGCAAAACCACTCCCGAAAGAAGAGCATGGAAATATCGGTGTTCACGCTAATATAAAAGGATTTGCTTTTGAATATATGACAAACGGCCGCGCGCTCGTCCTCGGTGACCCTGGCCCGTGGATTTGTGCCGGAATGACGGGCGGAGTTGTCTACTTACGTCATTATCCTGATTTTGGCTTAACAGAACAATCATTAAGACGACGAATTGCAAAAGGAGCGAATGTTACGCTTCGTCCGCTCAGCAAAATAGGAGAATCTGATGTGAGTGAGCTATTATTAGATTACCTTCGTATATTAAATGAGCATAAACAATACGAAGAGGTTGCTTTTCTCTCACCTTTGTTAACCAATCTAAATTCTCATTTCTACGAAGTAATTCCAACAAAAGAGCAAGCCGATCCATCTGTTTCAACAGAGTAAAACAAAAGGATAACAGCTTTCTTATTGACGACTTTTCATTCTCATAGTACTCTATAACAAATTAAAAAAACCTGCTGAAATTCAGCAGGTTTTTTCATTAAAATACTACTTGCTAACATAAGTTAATGAATGTATAGTATCATATTGTACATTCATTCTGACAAGAAAGAAAGGATATAGAAAAGAGTATGAAACTTGGTGCTCGCGTTTTAAAAACGGGTATTGCCATTACATTAGCTTTATTTACATGTGTACTGCTTGGATTACCAAGCCCTGTATTTGCGGGAATCTCAGCAATTTTTGCTGTACAGCCTTCTGTGTACCGCTCATATTTAACAGCTTTAGAACAAATTCAAGCAAATGTAATGGGAGCAATTTTTGCAATTGTCTTTGTATTTGCTTTTGGAAGTAATCCTCTTACTATTGGATTAACGTGCATATTAGTTATTGCACTTGCTTTAAAATTACATCTAGAAAATACAATTTCCATTGCGCTCGTAACTGTTATTGCGATTATGGAATATCAAGGAGCAAATTTCTTTGATTTTGCCCTATTACGATTCGCAACAATTATGATTGGGATTATTGCGGCATCTCTCGTAAATTTAATATTTATGCCGCCAAAATACGAAACAAAACTCTATCATAAAATCGTGGATAGTACAGAAGAAATTGTAAAATGGATTCGAATGAGCAGTAGGCAAGCATCTGATTTCACAACATTGAAAACAGATATTGATCGTATGAAAGAAAGAATGATTCGTCTCAATCATTATTATTTGTTGTATAAAGAAGAAAGAAGTTATACAAAGAAAGTACAAGTTGCTAAAATTCGTAAACTAGTCCTATTTAGACAAATGTTAGCAACAACAAGTCGCGCTTTAAGTACATTAAAGGCGCTCCATCGAACAGAGAACGAGTTACGATATATGCCAGAATCATTTCAAGAATCGATTCAAAATGAGCTGGATTCATTAACTCATTATCATGAGCAAGTATTGCTCAAATTTATCGGAAAAGCAAAGAAACAACAATCTGTTGAAATTCTTGACGAAGTTTCTGTTGGTAAACAACAACTAATTGATATATTTATGAACTATCAAAATAAAGATGATGAAGAAAGCTATCGAATATGGCTTCATCTGTTTCCTCTCGTTTCAGCTATTATTAATTATAGCGAAGAAGTAGAACATTTAGATTTACTTGTAGACAGTTTCTATACGTATCACAACCCAGAAAATGAACTACAAATTCACGAAAAACAAGAAGATGAATAAGAAAACGACCCTTTCCTATTATGAAGGGGTCGTTTCTTTTATATTTTGAATTTGATATAAATTATAGTAATAACCACGCTTTTCCATTAATTGATGATGCGAACCCTTTTCTTTTATTTCACCGTCTTCTAAATAAATGATTGTATCTACGTGTGTAATTGTCGATAATCGATGTGCAATCAGAATTGTAGTTCGATCAGCCGCTAACGTTTGCAACGCCTCTTGAATATAACGTTCATTTTCTAAATCAAGCGCAGATGTAGCTTCGTCTAAAATAAGCAATGACGGATTTTTTAAAAATACACGCGCAATTGCGATGCGCTGCCTTTGCCCGCCAGACAATTTTACACCTCTTTCCCCGACCACCGTTTCATATCCGGCCGGTAAATTCATAATAAAATCATGAATATGTGCGGCTTTAGCTGCTTCGACTACCTCTTCATCTGCCGCTTCCGGTCTTCCATATAAAATATTGGCACCAATTGTATCGCTAAATAAAATATTATCTTGCAAGACAAGACCAATATGACTGCGTAAATTCCGCACATTATAATTTCTAACGTCAGTCTCATCTACATAAATTGCTCCTTTAGAAACGTCATAAAAGCGCGGAATTAAGCTTGCAAGTGAAGACTTTCCACCCCCGCTTAAACCGACAAGTGCTACTTTCTCACCTGGTGAAATAGATAAAGAAATATTTCGGAGTACATCTTGTTCCTGTTCATTATAGCGAAAAGAAACATTTTCAAATATAACCTCACCTCGAAGCGACTTCTTTGTAATCGCATTTGGACGATCTACAATATCATACTCTTCATCTAGTAATTCAAAAACACGGTCCATAGAGGCAAAAGCTTGTGTAAGTGTTGTCGAAGAGTTCACAAGGCGGCGCAGCGGACTATATAAACTATCCATATATCCAATAAAAGCTACCATTGTGCCAAGCGTTAACGATCCATGAATGACTTCATAAGCAGCAAAAGCAATTACGATTAAAGGTCCAAGATCCGTTAATGTGTTTACAGTAGAAAATGTCCTTGCTGTCCAGCTCGTATGAGTTAATGCCTTTGTTAAAAATGCACTGTTTTTCTCTTGAAATTTCTCTTTTTCATACTCCTCTAAAGCAAAGCTTCGCGTGACTTGCATACCTTGAATACGCTCATGTAAATAGCCTTGCATCGTTGCCAGCGCTTGTGAACGCTCTCGTGTTAATGTTCGAAGACGACTGAAAAAATACTTAACTGCAACTACATAAACAGGCAGTACGAGTAAGGAAACAAGCGTTAATTTCACATTCATCGAAAACATAACTGAAATCGCAATAAAAATCGTTGCCGTATCAAGCCACACATTCATTAATCCAGTAATAACGAAGTCTTTCGTCTGTTCAACATCGTTTATTACACGAGAAATAACTTCACCCGTCTTTGTATTAGAATAAAATCGTAAGCTTAATTTTTGTAAGTGCGCAAAAATATGTTTTCTCAAATCATACAACACTGCATTTCCAATACGCTGCGCAAAGTATTGACGATAGTATTCAATCGGCGGACGCAATACCGCAAAAATAAACATAGCAATCCCGATAGCCACAAATAATTGAGATGTTTTCTGTTCTAGTGAACTTCCACCTTGAATAATATCATCAATAATATACTTTAATAGCCACGGCATAATAAGCGGAATCCCAAATTTAATAAGACCGATTACAATGGTAATCGTAATGAGCCACCGATACGGCGTTACGAATTGGAGATACCGTTTGATTCCTTTCATACCTCTCCCTCCCATCATGTTAAAAGGATAAAACCTGCTGGACGCCCTAGCAGGTTTTTTCTTTAATCTCTATACATTAAATACCGTTCATACCACATATCAATAAAATCAGGAGCAAACGGACCCTTTCGCTGATGAATCCATTGCGTTAAATATTCAACATTTCGTTTTAAAATCGTGTCAATGACAGCCGGATAATTCATAAGCTCACGATGTTTTTCGTACTCATCTTCATCTAACAATGTATACGTCATATCGGGATACACTTTAATGTCTAAATCATAGTCAATATATTTTAATGCTTCATAATCATAGGCAAATGGTGAACTTAAATTACAATAGTAGTACACACCTTCCTGCCTTAGCATGCCAATAACATTAAACCAATAATTCGAATGAAAATAGCAAACAGCCGGTTCACGAGTAATCCACGTTCGTCCATCAGATTCCGTTACGACCGTTCGATCATTTGCTCCAATCACAAAACTTTGTGTCCCTTTTAAAACTGTTGTTTCTTCCCACATTCTATGAATGGAACCATTATGTTTATAACTATGTATTTGTATTTTTTCTCCTTCTCTGGGAAACCCCATACTTTCTCCCTTCTTTCGCCGTGAACGCTCTTCTAAAGTTGTTATTTGAGATGCCGTTCATTTTTTACTCTTTTTCAAACATATTGAGCCGAATTCACTTTTCTTTTTATTATAACGGTTCTGTCGAAATTTTAAAACAAAAGAGCCGATTCATGAAATCGTCTCTTCGCTTGAAAGCATCTTCTCATTTTCAAAAGAATGAATGACCGCAGCTGTTTGTTGCTCAAATTTCAATTGTAAATCTTTTAATGCTTTTTCTGTTCTTTGAATTTCTTGACGAATAAAATGAAGTTCTTTCGCATCTTGCTGATTCATTTCAAGATGTTGATATTTTTCTAAATGAACTTGTAACTTTAATAATTCATCCATCGTCCGCAATTGCTCTTCAACCAATTCATCAAACAGTTTCATTCCATCCCTCCTAAAAATCCTATTACATATTTTCGAATAAAACCGCTTCGTCTCCTTTGACTATATTTGTTGACTTATTAGAAGTTATGTCGGCTTACACAAAGAAAAACACTCCCCTTACATTAGAGGAGTGTTTTTTCTTATTGATTCGAACTAAGATTTCTTTGCTGCTGATTTTGCGTTTTGTTGTTTTACTGCTTGTACATTTGTTTCTGTTGCAAACTCTGTACCATAGCTAGCATTTGCACTTTGAGCGCTAGCACTAGAAGTTTGTGATTTCTTAGCTTCTGCTTGAGCGTTTTGTTGTTTTACTGCTTGTACATTTGTTTCTGTTGCAAATTCTGTGCCATAGCTAGCGCTTTGTTGTTTTGCGCTTTGAATGCTAGCACCAGAAGTTGTTTTACCTAAACCTTGTTGTTTTTGATTCATCTTTCTCACCTCCACAACAAATAATGTAACCATCCTTACCTGAACCTATCCGTTAAAAACGTGAAAAGAAAAAATTTTTTTTACGTATACAGATAAAACCGTTCATTCAAACTAATTATGATGGAGGTGCTACACGATGTATGTTGGACGTGATATGACAGAGTTATCAATGACTCCGAAAGATCAATGGAATCAAGAAGAGCTCGCTTATTTTCATCATTCTTTACAACAAATGATGCCCTACTTAAACGTAGAAGGACAAACCATTTATAAAGAAATTATAAAAGAAATTGAAGCACGAGGCGGCCTGCAGCGGCAACAAGCTGATTGGACGCACAGTACAGAAATACCTCATGATTAAGAGCTCCAGCCGCTACGGCTGGAGTCTTTTCACGCACTCTTCATAAATTGTTCGATGTGATTTCGAAATAAGTAATTGTTCAAATTCTTCGGTAGTGATTATTTTTAAATGATCAGTTTCAACAATTGGTCGCAACGCGGTACCATAAAATACAAAGATATCCCACGTTCTATGCGTAAATGTATGCTGAACATTCATCGCATAATCATCAATAGCAACAGAAAGAGAAAAATTCTCTTTCATATAATCTGTTAATTGCTGTTTATGATTACGAATCCCTTCTCCAATCTCTACATTCGGAAATTCCCACATGTTAGCAAGTAAGCCTGTGCTCGCTCTTTTATTTACCACGTATTTCCCATCTTCTGTACGCAATACTCCAGCCACTATTGGAACCATTTTCGGTGCCTTCGCTTTACTTTTCACTGGTAATTCCTTTTGTACACCTTCTGCAAATGCGCGGCAATGCTCCCGAACAGGACATAGCAAACAAGCAGGATTTTTCGGAACACAAATCAGTGCCCCGAGTTCCATCAATCCTTGATTAAAATAAGATGGATTTTCTTTTGAGATGATTTGGCGCACAACCTCTTCAAATACTTTACGTGTTTTTGGTTTGGCGATATCATCCCAAATTGACAAAATACGTGATAATACACGCATCACATTTCCATCAACAGCCGGCTCTGGAACTCCGTAAGCAATACTCAAAATCGCCCCTTTTGTATAGGGCCCTACACCTTTTAACTTTTCAATTTTTTTTACATCATTAGGAACTTTTCCGCCGTATTGTTCCTTTACTTCTTTTACGGCAGCATGTAAGTTACGCGCTCTCGAATAATAACCAAGGCCTTCCCACGCTTTTAACACTTCTTCATCTTCTGCATCAGCTAACGCTTCTAATGTTGGGAACTTTTCCATAAAGTTTGCGTAATATGGTTTTACAGCTTCAACCCGTGTTTGCTGAAGCATAATTTCCGAAACCCAAACGCGATATGGGTCTTTATTAATGCGCCATGGTAAATCACGCTGCTCTGTTTCAAACCAACTGATTAAATCATGTTGAAATTTTTCTATGTTAAATTCATCTAATATCTCAAGTTTCAAACTTGATCCCCCTCATTTTTGCATATACGTACTATTATAAAGAATTTAGGAGAAAATTTAAGTAAGATGACGTAAGAAATAAAAGGCAAATGCCTTGTGATATAGAATAAAAAGAGTTACATTAATAAAAAACGGAGGTGGTTTTCATGGATACAGCCACTCATCTTGTTATGGGCGTTACATTAGGAAGCTTAGCCACGCTAGATCCAGCGCTCAGTCAAAGTGACTTCGGACCCCAAGCTGTAATGTTTGCAACAATTGTCGGTTCCAATATCCCTGATATTGATACAGTTTTAAAATTAAGAAACAATGCAAAATATATTCGAAATCACCGCGGGATTACTCATTCGATCCCGGCTGTTATTCTTTGGTCATTTCTTGTTAGCGGGATTACTTTTGCAGTATTTCAAAGTCCTCCCTATCTCCACCTTCTTCTATGGTCATTTATTGCTGTGTTTCTTCATGTTTTCGTTGATATTTTCAACGCATACGGTACACAAGCACTGCGGCCTTTCACTAAGAAATGGGTGGCACTAGGTGTTATTAATACATTTGATGCAGTGATTTTCTTCATTCATACATTAGCGATTGCCTGTATGCTTGTCGGTGCAAATAAAGGTTATGCCGGAGTAGCTGCTTATATTTTAATGACCATGTATTATATTGGCCGAATTATGATGCGCCAAAATGTAAAAGGTGTCGTAAAGAAACGATTTCGTGACGTTGAACAAGTCATCATTTCACCGTCATACCGCTTTTATCATTATCACTTAGCCATTGTGACAAAAGACCATTATTACGTTGCCCGTTGGCATCGCGGTAGTATTATGGTTCATGATAAATTCGAGCGCATTCCATTACCTGATAACGATGTCATTCGTGCCGCTCAAAAAGATGAAAACATTTCAGCGTTCTTATCGTTTTCTCCTGTCTATCGCTGGGATATTTTTGAATACAACGATTATTATGAAGTTCGATTTATTGATTTGCGCTATCGCAGCAAAGATTATTATCCATTTGTCGCAATTGTTCAGCTGAATAAAGATTTTGATATTATGAGTTCCTACACAGGATGGATTTTCAGCGAAGAAAAACTGCGCAAAAAATTAGAATTACTTCCGCATTAAAAAACGACCAAAATTGGTCGTTTTTTAATGTTTAACATGATCGTCTTTGTTAATTAAATGACTATACTTTGGATTACTCGTTTGAATTTCATGCAAACGTGCCCCTTGGTTGTTAATCCACGTGCGTACGATTTTCTCTGTCATTTCACTCCCTTGATACGTTCCTACTTTTGCATATGTCGCACCAAAATCCTCCCATAACAACTCAACCCAAGTACGCGCTTGAGAATAAGAAAGAGAAGCATTTTTTTCAAGAAGTTCTTTCGTTAATTTTTCAAAAATATCGTTCATGTTATATCTCCTTTAATCAATTCATTCATTTTTTCAACATGTAAATCACGGCTATGCAAAATACAATATAACTGCTACTTGCTTCCTCCCTTTGTTTAAAATATGGCAAGTGGCAGAAAAAGGCACTGACCGCTTCTATGCACGGCCAGGTGCTCTCGCCAACCTAAAAGAAAGGGGTTTTAGGTCGTTTTTTAATTTGTATATTTTCTCTCACATTGCACAATCTATAAGTGATACTTTTTGTATCAATTTGTAGCGAGGGGGAGTTCCTCTTGGGCAAACAATCTGAAATTTGGTCTGAATCCAAAAACAACAGCAAAATCAACGGTCCTACACAAGCAAAAGCTCGCTTTGCTTCGAAACGACCTAACGGCACTATTAATACGCATCCGCAAGAGCGAATGCGTGCCGCTAATCAAGAAGAAGCATAACAACTGTTTATCAATAACTTCTTATACGAGGTGATAAAATGAGCTACCGCAATCATTTAGACCGTCGTTCTGAGTCATTCAACCCCACGTGGGCTCGTCCAAAACACGCGAAAGCACAAGTGAATGGACAAACGCAGCAAACGCAGTCTCTCATTATTTTGGCAAATGAGATGAGAAAACGTCAAATTTAACTGCCTATCTCTTTAACAACTACGAAAAGTGAAAACCAGAGCAGCCAAGGCTCTCTGGTTTTCATTTCTTTTGCAATAATGAAATAGGAATACCAATTTCCTCTGTTTCATTTTGTTTATGTCCCCAAGCAAATACCCCATTAAAATACGTAATGGTAAACGATGCCCCTGGCTCTTCTACAAGTTCATATGTTTCACCAACCTGAAACTCATTAATATCTGTCATATAAGCACGTGCCATCGCAATTTTTCTCATTAAAACATCAAATTCATTTACAATGCCAAGTTGTTCTGCTTTTACTACTTGTTCTTTTAAAACGCCTATTTCTTCTCGCAACTCATGTGGTGTCATCTCGCTATAGCGCTTTGGCATGTTTCTCATATTTTCCCTCATCCCTCTTCACGTTTCATTTCAATAAATCCTTCTATTTCATCAATCGAAAAACCCTTTCGATATAACGCTTGCTTCATCTTATTTTTATACGTCCAACCATCATATTTCTTATATTTTTCATGATACTTATTCCCGTGATATATAAGGGCTTCTTCTTGCTGTTTATCATCCTTTTCATCTTTTAATTCCTCTAAACAAATTTGGATGATATCCCGCCCATATCCTTTCCGCACTAACATCTCTTCTAATTTTTGTTTCATTTGTAGAAAAGAATGTTTTTGATAAGACTTTTTCTTTTTTTCTATAAGTACGAGAGCATTTTCAATTTGCTTCTCCTCGGGATACTCCTGTAAACTATGGGTAATCATTACATCCGAAATCCCTTTACTTAACAGTTCACGTCTAATGACAATTGGCCCTTTTGGGTTCACATTGCTATGCGTACGCACATAGGCAATTGCGTACTCTTTATCATTAATATAACGATCACGTAATAGTTTTGAAATAACTTCAGAGATGATGGCTTGTCCAATTTCTTTTTTCCGTAATTGCTCTTCTACTTCTTGCTTCGTTCTCATTTGATGCGATAAATAAGTAATTGCATATAAATATGCTTTTTGTATTTCTTCATCATATAAAACGTTTGCTAATTCAACATCATCAAATTCCAAACCTTTTTGAAGCCCATGTTTTATTAAGGTCACTTGATCAACACTAAAGCCATATTCTTCTCCATGACCTTTATCAATGTAAATATTAAATCTTTCTTTCGTTCGTTTTTGTACTTCTATTTTTGTAATGACAGCCATAAAATTCACCTCAATATCATTTTAACATATATGAAACAAATTTGAGTTTCTTGAATATACATAATAAGGAGGGATTTCTCTTGGAAATTGCTATTGCTGGAGGAACTGGTTTTATTGGAAAAGCACTCACTTTATATTTAGCAAGCAACGGACATACCGTGTACATCCTGACACGTCAAGTAAGAGAAAATCATTCCCCTGCAAATATACGGTATATACATTGGGATGCTGACGCTTCAGAATTCCCGCTTTCTTCCGTTGATATCGTTATTAATCTTGCCGGAGAATCTATTAATAATGGTCGCTGGACGAAACAACAGAAAGAAAAAATTATAAATAGTCGTTTAAACACAACAAAAGGCTTAATTAAACAACTACAAACTTTACACCAATCCCCAAGCACGTTTATAAATGCAAGTGCGATTGGCTATTACGGTACATCAGAGACAGACACATTTACAGAAGATCATTCTAAGAAAGGGAATGATTTTTTAGCCACTACTGTACAATTATGGGAAGAAGAAGCGAGTAAAGCAGCTGATCTTGGTATTCGTACAATTTATACGCGCTTCGGTATTGTTCTTGGAAAAGATGGAGGAGCATTACCGAAAATGTTACTTCCCTATCAACTCTTTATTGGGGGAACAATCGGTTCAGGAAACCAATTGCTTTCTTGGATTCACCTTGAAGATGTTGTTCAAATGATCGATTTTGCGATTCATACAAAAGAAATAAGCGGTGCATTCAATATTACAGCTCCTCATCCTGTAACAATGACGGAATTTGGAAGCACAATCGCAAAAGTGCTGCATCGCCCACATTGGTTACCAGTACCTGAGTTTGCGCTTAAAACCCTTCTCGGTGAAAAGAGTATCCTTGTTTTAGAAGGACAAAAAGTATTACCTCAAAAGGCAATACAACATGGATATACACATTCTTATGCTACTCTAGAACATGCGCTTCAAAATATTGTATTGCACTAACAATTTCTAAATTCCGCTAGAAAAAACTTGCAGGAAAACTAAAGAGGTTCTTATGAAAACATTATTTAAGCAAGCAACTGTTTATCCTATTACATCTCCTAAATTGCAAGGTGATGTATTAGTAGAAAACAACAAAATCATTGCGTTAGAACAATTTATTGAGGCTAGCAAGGATATGAGCGTTATTGATGCACGCGGCCTTCATCTACTTCCAGGCTTTATCGATGTGCATACGCACCTTGGTTTATATGACGAAGGAACTGGTTGGGCTGGAAATGACGCAAATGAAACAGCGGAGGTATTAACACCTCATATTCGTTCTCTAGACGGCATTCATCCTTTTGATGTGGCTTTTCAAGATGCCCTGCAAAGTGGTATTACAACTGTGCATGTTATGCCTGGAAGTCAAAATGTAATCGGCGGAACAACATGCGTCATCAAAACGGCAGGAAATAGTATTGATCATATGGTCATTCAAGAACCCGCTGGTTTAAAAATTGCATTTGGAGAAAATCCAAAACGAATGCATAGCAACGGAAACAAAGAATCTATTACCCGTATGGGAATTATGGGAATGCTTCGAGAAGCATTTTATGAAGCAAAGCACTATGGAAATGATACCGATTTTCGAATGATTCCTATTTTGCAAGCGCTCCGCCGCGAAATTCCTATACGTGCCCACGCTCATCGTGCAGATGATATTTTATCTGCTCTTCGCTTCGCTAAGGAATTTAATCTCGACTTACGTATTGAACACTGTACAGAAGGCCATCTTATTGCTGATAAATTAGCAGGCCACGATTTAAAAGTATCTGTCGGACCAACATTAACGCGCCGTTCAAAAATTGAAATTAAAAACAAATCTTGGCAAACATATCATACTTTATCTACTCATGGGCTTGAAGTTTCTATTACGACAGACCACCCCTATACACCCATTCAATATTTAAATGTTTGTGCGGCTATCGCCGTTCGAGAAGGATTAGATGAACATAAAGCTCTAGAAGGAATTACAATTCTACCCGCTCGCAATTTACGGCTAGAAAAGAAAATTGGTAGCATAGAGACGAAAAAAGACGCTGACCTTGTCCTATGGACTCATCACCCTTTTCACTATTTAGCCAAGCCTGTATTAACGATGATAGATGGAAAAATTATCTATACAAAAAATTCATAAAAACTAGTTTATTTTTTTGACTAGATGAAGTATTATACGATTATAAACTGAATGAAACCATGATCAATTTGTGTCGTGCCTAGTAATTTCAAATTGATGAATGGGGAAGGCAAATGGTGCGCCACCAGCATTATAGACTGGTTCTAGTGGGTTCGATTCCCACCCCGAAATTTTTTAAAGTTCTATATAAAAATTTCGAGGGTGGGATGTTTTTTTTTCGTCATGCTGCCCTCTTTTTAGGAGGAGATAGTATGTTAAAAAAACGTGACCTACATGACAGCCACGTTCTATATGATTTGATGATTCACCCTGATGTCTTCCCCTTTGTGCGTCAGAAGGCGTCTTCTTATGACGAATTTTTGTTTTTAACAAAACAAACAATTGAAGCGGAAGAACGTGGAGAATTAATTTCGCGCGCAATTGTTGATGAATGGGGAAATCCAATCGGAACAATAACTTTATTCGACATCCAAGAAAAAGCAGGTTTTCTTGGCACTTGGCTCGGTAAACCCTATCATGGAAAAGGTTATAATAAACCAGCAAAAGATGCTTTCTTTAGTGAGCTTTTCTACGAATTAGATATTGAGACTATTTTCATGCGAATTCGCAAATTAAATACTCGTTCTATTAAAGCTGCCGAAAAACTACCATACGTCAATCTAGCAAATGAAACTCGTAAATGTGTATACGATCAAATTAACGCAAACGATGAAGTATATAACTTATATGAAATTCCAAAAGATCAATACACACTACACACAATGCGCGAAGCAACATTCCAAGACGCTCACCATTTAAAAGAAGCGTAATCTATGTATATCTCCCTCTGTCATTGGTAACGATAGGTAATGACTTTATGACATGAGGTGAACTGGAATGGATAAGAAAAGACGTGAAAAAACGAAAAGTAAATTATCTAGCACACAAGAAGTTCTCTATCAACGTGAATTTAGAAGAGCAGATCGTGCAGCTGGATATAAACCAAAAGGAATTTATTAACATACAGCTACCTCTTGTTCAGAAGAGGTAGTTTTTTTGTGGAAAACTTTATCCACAAAAAACTAAAAATGTGTATAAATTCGAATATCTTTCCTATAAAAGAGGAATTTAACCACAGTGAGTTTGTTTGATTTGTGGATACTTTTACTAAAACTTGTGGATATTGTGGGTAGTTTTGTTAACATTTTAAGTTTACTGTATATTGAAAGCGGATTCTTTTGTGGATAAATTATCATTCTGCAAACAATTTTATTATCAAAAAACGGGAGACATATAGATGTACACTCCACTCCGAGTGGACGCTTTCCGTTCCGTGTATTCAAAATGATTCATTTTCAAAAAATCACTCCCATGTTACAGTGATGAACCAAATAATTTCTATTCTTCCTTTTTTCGCATTCCTATCTATATAAATTCATTTTATTTTTTCGACATATAGATTGCTGCTATGCAGAAAAAAAGGAAGTTGCACTCGCTTTCTCTCTATGTTTTTACTTCGCATGTGGTAGAAAAACGCCCTGACCGCTTCTATGCATAGCCAAATACTCTCGCCTACCTAAAAAGAATGGTTTTATGTCGTTTTTTAATTTGGATTTATATAAACGAAATAACGAAAAAAACCTCCTTCTACAGATAGAAAAGAGGCTCTTATATTAAGTAAAAGACTGTACAAGGGCTGGTGAACGTACCGGTGTATGCACCCGCACGTGATTTTCCTCTAAAATAGAATCCACTATATGAAACGCTGGTTCCGGACGATAAATGCGTTTCATCGCTTCTTTCATTTGCAATAACTTCATATCATCTTGCAATAATTCTTTCGTTTTCGGAAAGATTTCATGATCTTCACGAATAACAACCGCTGCACCTTGTTTTTCAAAATACTTCGCATTTTCATTTTCTTGTCCTGGTACTGGTTTATATAAAATGACAGGTACTTGCAAAGCTGCTGCTTCACTTAATGTAATTCCTCCTGGTTTCGTAATCATACAAGAGGTAATACGGAACAGCTCATCAATATTCTCTACATAACCGAATACTTTTAATGCATCTGGGTTGCTTTCTTGTAGTTGTAGCAAACCCTCCTGCAATGCTTTATTTTTCCCACAAACTACGGCTATCTGCAGATTAGGAACTGATAGAAAGGACTGACATAACTCTTTTACACTTCCTAACACTCCATGTGCCCCTGCCACAATAAGTAAAGTCTTTTTGTCTCGTGACAAATTATACTTATCATACAGGGCTTCTACATTAACAGATGCTTCAAAGTTTTTCCGAATCGGAATCCCTGTTTCTACAATTTGCTCAGCAGGTACCCCTACTTCTATCATAATGTTCTTTACATAATCTGTTGCAACAAAATAACGATCCACTTCTCCGTGGATCCATATTTTATGCAAGCAAAAATCAGTAAGTACATTATAAACAGGAATAGAAATACCTGTTTGTTTTTTTAACTCTGGCACCGCAATGATTGGAAATGTATTAATAACAATATCGGGTTTTTCAGCTTGTAATATCGCTTTTAAACGTTTTCGCCCAAAGTTGGCATACCATGATGCGATTTTTTTATCGTAAATTTTTTCAACACCATAATAAAATAAGCGGTATAGCTCTTTCCCAATTGTATAACTTTTTAAATATAAATATTTTGTAATGTCTGTTATGACAGGATGTGATTCACTAAAAAGATCGCATACAATTACATCCTTAAGTCCTCTTTGACGAAATGTTTGTTCTAATGTTTTTGCCACTTGTACATGACCGTTACCGTAATGTGCTGTTAATATTAAAACCTTGGGGTTTTTAATCAAACAAATCCACTCCTAGCTTTTTCGGTCCTTTATATTGCATATGTACAATATAAAAAACAATTTCCTTATAATTTTGCAAGTTTGAACTCCAACGAATTTCCGCTGGATATGTACCTGTCGTGGATATACAAAGCATATGTTATTGACCCCTTAATCCCATCTGCTCATATCTTAACATTATACTTTCCCATAACTGCTTTCGCAATAACTTGGCATCTATACTTCATGATACGCACTACACTATTTCTTAATTCTTTTTATTGTTTCGTTTTCCCTTTACATTTTTGTAAATTTATCCATATCATTTCTTTACAAAAATAGTCATTATATAATATAAGTATACTCTTTTCCTTATATTTGCTCTACTATTTATCGAAAGAAAGCAAAAAGCCTAATCCACAATTGGATTAGACTGCTGCTAAAATATTCTTTGCTTTTTGAATGCATTCTTCCGTTGGAGGCTCTACTCCTTCAAGAGGATATTTATGACCTAGTGCCTCCCATTTATAGACCCCTAACTTATGATACGGCAAAACTTCTACCTTTTGTACATTATCAAGACTTTGAATAAAGGCTCCGAGCTTTTCTAAGTCCTCTGTACTATCAGTAACTCCAGGTACAAGTACATGACGCACCCAAATTGATTTCTTTTTATCTGATAAATAACGAGCAAATTGTAAAATATGTTCGTTCGGTTTGCCTGTTAATTTACGATGTTTTTTTGAATCAATATGTTTTAAGTCAAGTAATACCAAATCTGTATATTCCATCAAAATATCTAGTTTTCTTTGGAATTCTTCATCTTCAGAATAGCACCCTCCTGAAGAATCAATTGTCGTATGAATGCCGACCTCTTTACATTTCTTAAACAACTCAGTCAAAAAGTCTAACTGTAGTAGTGGCTCCCCGCCACTTACTGTAATACCACCGTCAGAAGCTTCCATAAAAGGAAGGTAACATGTAACATCCTGCATCACTTCTTCAACTGTTATTTCTTTCCCTTTACCGATCTCCCACGTATCCGCATTATGACAATATTGACAACGTAGTAAACACCCTTGCGTAAATATAACATAACGGATTCCTGGACCGTCAACAGTACCACAAGACTCAACAGAATGAATTCTTCCTTTTACCATGTTACTTCCTCCTCTATTAAAACAGCCCCCCTCTGTCTTTATGAAAAACAGAGGGAAACTTTTTCCTTACATGCTTTCGTGCATTGTACGGTTAATAACGTCAATTTGTTGTTCACGAGTTAATTTAATGAAGTTAACCGCATAACCAGATACACGAATTGTTAATTGTGGATATTTTTCAGGATGTTCCATTGCATCCATTAATGTTTCACGGTTAAATACATTAATATTTAAGTGATGTCCTTCTTTTACTGCATATCCATCAAGCATAGATACTAAGTTTTTAACTTGTACCTCATCTTCTTTACCAAGTGCTTTTGGAATGATTGAGAATGTATTAGAAATACCATCTTGTGCATCTTCATATGGTAATTTCGCAACAGATAATAATGATGCTAGTGCACCTTTTGTATCACGACCGTGCATTGGGTTTGCACCTGGTGCAAATGGTTCTCCAGTACGACGACCATCTGGAGTATTACCAGTTTTCTTACCGTATACAACGTTAGATGTAATTGTTAAGATTGACATTGTATGAACAGAATTACGGTATGTTTTATGTTTACGAAGTTTGTTCATAAATGTTTTTACAAGATTAACTGCAATTTCATCTACACGATCATCATTGTTACCGTATTTAGGGAAATCCCCTTCAATTTCAAAGTCAACTGCGATACCATTTTCATCACGGATTGGTTTTACTTTCGCATATTTAATTGCACTTAAAGAGTCAGCTACTACAGATAATCCGGCAATGCCTGTTGCCATTGTACGAAGAATCTCTGTATCATGAAGCGCCATTTCAATGCGTTCATAGCTATATTTATCATGCATATAATGAATTACATTTAATGTATTTAAATATAAACCTGCTAGCCATTCCATTGTCACATCAAATTTACGCATTACTTCTTCATAATCTAACACTTCAGAAGTAATCGGTGCAAATTCAGGTGCAATTTGTTCTTTTGATTTTTCATCTTTACCGCCATTAATTGCATATAATAGTGTCTTAGCTAAGTTTGCACGAGCTCCGAAGAACTGCATTTGCTTACCAATTCTCATTGCAGATACACAACAAGCAATACCGTAATCATCACCGTACTCTGGGCGCATAATGTCATCATTTTCATATTGAATTGCAGATGTTTTAATAGACATTTTTGCACAGTAGTTTTTAAAGCCCTGCGGTAATTGTTTAGACCAAAGAACTGTTAAGTTTGGTTCTGGAGCTGGTCCTAGGTTGTCTAATGTATGCAAGAAACGGAATGAGTTTTTCGTTACTAATGGACGACCATCAAGTGAAATACCACCGATAGATTCTGTTACCCAAGTTGGATCACCAGAGAATAATTCATTATAATCAGGTGTTCTTGCAAATTTCACAAGACGTAATTTCATAATGAAGTGATCCACAATTTCTTGTGCTGCTTCTTCTGTTAATGTACCGTTTACTAAATCTCTTTCGATAAAGATATCTAAGAAAGTAGATGTACGGCCAAGACTCATTGCTGCACCATTTTGTTCTTTAATTGCTGCAAGATAAGCAAAATATAACCATTGGAATGCTTCTTGTGCATTTGTTGCTGGTTTAGAAATATCAAAACCGTGAGACGCTGCCATTTGTTTTAATTCTTGAAGGGAACGAATTTGCTCAGATAACTCTTCGCGTAAACGCATTGTCTCTTCGCTCATTACACCACCAGTTAAATTCAAATCTGCTTTTTTCGCTTCGATTAAACGATCTACACCGTATAATGCAACGCGGCGATAGTCACCAATAATACGACCACGTCCATATGCATCTGGAAGACCTGTAATAACGCCAGATTTACGAGCTGCTCTCATTTCAGGAGTATAAGCATCGAATACGCCTTGGTTATGCGTTTTACGCCAGTCTCTGAAAATACGGCTTAGTTCTTTGTCCATTTCATATCCATAAGACTCACAAGCTAGCTCTGCCATACGAATACCACCGAATGGTTGTAATGAACGCTTAAATGGCTTGTCAGTTTGGAAACCAACTACTTTTTCAATATCTTTATTTAAATATCCTGGGTCATGTGATGTAATAGAAGAAACAATTTTCGTATCCATGTCAAGAACTCCGCCATTGTCACGTTCTTGTTTCGTTAAATCCATTACTTGATCCCAAAGTTGTTTCGTCGCTTCTGTTGCTCCAGCTAAGAAGGAATCATCCTCCTGGTAAACGTTTACATTATTTAAAATGAAGTCGCGGACATCAATCTCTGCTTTCCACTTTTCACCTTTAAAGTTTTCCCATGCATTTTTTACATTTTCTAATACTTCAGTCATCCTAATCTCCTCCATTTTTGATTAGTACAGGACTTAGATTTTTTATATAACAGCTTACGTATTTAGAATACTACTTTTTTGAAAAAGTGAACGTTTAAGTTGTGACATGTTTGTGAATATTTACACAAACTACTATCGACGTAGTGGAAACACTGCTACAAACATTGTTAAATTAACCCTCTTTTAGTAATTTTATTGTTTTGAATTCCAATAAAGGAATCATTCCCTGTAATACAAGGGTCATACCTATTGCAAACTGTAATACTCTTCATTTTTGTTCTGTTATAGTATTTTTGAAACAGAATGAAAAAAGTTTCACCTGTTTCGGTACAACTTTTTTCATTCTGTTTCTCGCTCACGTCCTCTATCATAAAAAATACCTCGAACATCAAGTTCTTCTATTACATATGACAACCTCTTCAAACTTATCAAGATATCCGAAAACAACACTTTTAACATTAACTAAAACAAATTACATACGTATACATGAAGTACACATACAAGTGCAACATAATATAGTGAAACTTCTATAAGGAGGAATTTGATATGCGAAAAACAAAAATTGTTTGCACGATTGGACCTGCAAGTGACCAATACGAAACATTGCTTTCTTTACTAGAGTCTGGAATGAATGTAGCTCGGTTAAATTTCTCTCATGGAACGCACGAAGAACATCAAGTACGTATCAATACAATCCGAAAAGCTGCAGCGGCCTCCAAAAAGAACATTGCGCTCTTACAAGATATTAAAGGACCAAAAATTCGTACAGATGAATTTGAGGGGGGAGAAGCAAAGCTACTTGAAGGAGAAACAGTTACTGTTTCCATGAAAAAAGTGCTCGGAACATCTAAACGTTTTTCTGTCACTTATGAAGGCCTATATGACGATGTAGAAGTAGGATCTCATCTATTACTCGATGATGGCTTATTAGAGCTAGAAGTAACAACAAAAGATAATGGTGAATTACAAACGAAAGTTATACACGGCGGAATCATTAAAGATCATAAAGGTGTAAACGTACCAAATGTAAAAATCCGCTTGCCAGGTATTACTGAAAAAGATAAACAAGACATTCTGTTTGGCATACAGCAACAGGTTGATTACATCGCAGTCTCTTTTGTACGTAAAGCTGCGGATATTTTAGAAGTACGCGATATATTAGCAGCGCATAACGCCTCGCATATTCGTATCATCGCAAAAATTGAAAACCAAGAAGGAATTGATAATATAAAAGAAATCGTAGAAGTTGTGGATGGGATTATGGTTGCACGCGGTGATATGGGGATTGAAATCCCAGCAGAATATGTACCAATCATTCAAAAAGAGTTGATTCACACTTGTAACCTACTCGGAAAACCCGTTATTACAGCAACACAAATGCTTGATTCTATGCAAAGAAATCCAAGACCAACAAGAGCGGAAGCATCCGATGTAGCAAACGCTATCTTTGATGGCACAGATGCGATTATGCTTTCAGGAGAGACAGCTGCCGGTGAATATCCAGTAGAAGCCGTACAAATGATGGATAAAATTGCTCTGCAAGTAGAAGAATCTTCTTTATTCCAAAACCAAACGCAATCACTTCACAATGACTACAAACAAATAACAGAAACAATTGGCGCTGCTGCTGTCCAAGCCGCTTATTCTTTACAAGCAAAGGCAATTTTAACACCAACGAAAAGCGGTTATACAGCACAAATGATTTCCAAATACCGTCCACGCACACCGATTATCGCAACAACATCTGAACAATATGTTATGCAGCAACTTGCACTCGTATGGGGCGTACACCCATTTTTCACCACCCCAAAACAAACGACAGATGAAGTAATTGAACAAGCAATAAGTAATGCTAAAGAACAACAACTTGTCTCTTCGCAAGATATCATTATCGTAACAGCAGGCGTTCCTGTTAATGAACGTGGCACAACAAATCTGTTGAAAATTGAGGTCATGAAGTAAAGAAGGACTTATATAAACTAATAAACCCCTCTTCTTTTTAGGGAGGACGAAAGCATCTGGCCGCGTATAGAAGCGATCAGTGCCCTTTCCTGCCACATGCGAAGTTTAAAACAAAGGGAGAAAGCGAGAGTAGATCACGTTGTGTTGTGCATAGCCTTGATTTCTATGTCGAAAAATTAAAATGGATTTATATCCCTATCTGCCTTCACTTTACTATGTCTAACTATTTTTCAATGTCAGTATTGCAGCTACGGCATAATATAAAGCTTTCTCATACTCCGCATGTTCCACCACTAATAAATTAACAAGCGAGCCACCGCTTGCCGAAAAATATTCAATCGCTTCTACTGGAATTGCATCTTCTTTTACTTCAATAGAACTACCATCATTCCATTGTCCTTTTTGGATATTCGCATACAAATCCCCGGTAATTTCACCAATTTCTTCATCATGCTCAGACAGTAAGAGCCACTTCAATTTTTTTAAGCTTAAGATTTGTTTCAATCCACCAATCTTATTCCCTGCCAAGTCATAAAACGTATAGGAAAAGGACATGCCTGCTTTTTGTTTTACAATCAGCATCGCTTCACCCAGTTCGTTATATAAAACAAAGCGTTTTTCAATCAATGCGTTCAAAAAAAACGATATGAAAATCTTCCATAGTCTTTGTAGGTTTGTTTCATATTCTTCTTTTAAAATAGCCATTGTATTTCCATCCATCGAAAAGTATGTAACAGTGGTTACGAAAGATGCCTCTCTTCGTACAACGAATCGATGGTGATGCAACAACGATGCGGTCCCTTCGATACAAATTGTTGCGCCAATTTTCTTCGCCCTCTCTCTTTCTACAAAACTATAAATCATAAGCAGACAGGCCGTTATAATCATGCTAATAAAAGGCATCGTCTCTTTGTTCCACTGGAAATGCGGCGTTCGAGTATAATCAAGGATAAACGCTATAATAGCAATTAAAAATATAAAAATAGCAACAAGAAATAACCTTTTTCCATTCCGGGCATGATGCTCATGGATTCCCATTTTTCATCTCCTTATTTTTACATATTTTTATTATTATCTCATTTCCGCGCACTTTTTTCCAAATGTATACAGCCACCTTGATTTTTCAACATGACCTGCTCGCACCTCCCTCAAAAGAAGAGGATTTTTATGCCCATAGATTTCCACCTAAAAATATAAAAAAAGCTATCTCGTAAGATAGCTTTCTAACCTTCTACATGCCGTACCATCGTATAAATATCATTACTTACAACGCCAAACGATTTAATGTTATTTTGAATATTTGATAATAACACAACATACGTATTTCCATCTTTACTAAAACTATTTAAACAATTCCATCCTGGCATAACACCATGATTCGAGTAACTGCCAGGGTCCACATACCAACCAAAACCATAATCCTTTTTAACTGCTGTAAACATTTGATGATAACTATCAATTGAAATAAGCTTTCCAGTAAATAAAGCTTGATCAAATAAATATAAATCATATGCAGTTGTGTATATATCACCACAGCCAAATAATTGCGACATACTTGGTAAAGCTGGTGTTGTCATTTTATTATCTACAATTTTATAACCAGTAGATGGATATTTTCCTTGTTGAAATTGATCACCAAATCCTGAGCGTTTCATACCGACTACTTCAAAGATGTTCTTTTGAATATAATCTTGAAGGGATTGTCCACTCACTTTCTCAGCAATATACGCAAGCACGGAATAATTGGAATCCGAGTATTTCCATTTTGATCCGGGCGGGAATGCCAATTTTTGCTTTCCTATTCTTTTAATTAATTCCTCATGTGTGATATTCTCTGATCCTTCGCTGTACTCTGGAATCCCTGACGTATGCGTAAGAAGGTGTACTAATTTAATTTCTCCACCTCTTGGAAAATCAGGAATATATTTTGCGACAGTATCTTCTATGTTTAACTTATTTTGTTCTTTCAATTGCATAATAGAAGTTGCAACAAAAGCTTTTGTAATGGAACCAATATAGTAGGATGTCTCTGAATTATTAGCAACATTTTTTTCTTGATTGGCAAGTCCATATCCTTTGTTCAAAAGAACCTTTCCATCTTTTACAACAACCGCTGTGCCGCTAAAGTTTTTACTTTTCATATACTCATCTAACTGGGCATTATTATTGATTTCTTGCGGAGGTTGTTCAGCTACCACTTCTTCTTTTGGTTTCTCTACAACTTCTTTCTTTACTTCTTCTTTCTTTACTTCTTTTTTCACTTCTCTTTTTTCTTCTTTTACTGCTTGTAACGTTGCCTTTTCTTTATCATGGGAAGTAACTTTCGTATATCCCCAATATACAAGGGCAAACAACAGACTGAGAATAATCGTGCGTTTGATATATACAATCGGTCTGCGAGATTTCATAACGATAAAAACCTGCCTTTTCACATAGTTGCTCATTTCACATCTTACTTTATCACGCAACCAGTATTTTACCAATGCCATGCACAAAAAAATAAAAAAGAACACCAAAAATGCAAGATAGCCGTTATATTTGTAATGAAAAAAAACCTCATTTTTATCCCGCATTAACGGGCAGTAAGACCCCCACCTCAAGATTCAGAGAGAACAAAGAAGATAGGTGGGAGATAACTGTCCGTAAAAGCCCAATTGGGCGGGCTAACCGTCAGTGGGGGATGGAGAAAACCTCCACTGACGGAAATTTCACTTTATCTAACGGATTTACTTTTAGGATGCAAAATGATAAAAAACATACCGTTTCTTATTATAAATCACACACGAAGAGCTTAGGGAATTCCCTAAGCTCTTTGTCATTTTAATTTTATTTAGAAATTGCTTGAATCATTTCCACTCTGTTTCCGAATGGGTCTCTGAACTCAAAACGTTCAAAACCTGGTATTGGTACTCCTTCAAGGATTTGAATGTTGTTTTTTTCTCACACATTTCTCCAGTGTGAGATATCATCGACTTGATAAGCTAAATGAGCTTTTGTTTTCGAACGGTCAAAACCATCTTCTGTACCTATATGTACATCTCTATCTCCGACTTTTAACCAAAATCCTCCGCGCCCCTTTAGTGATTCGGGCTTTTCTGTCTCAGATAAACCGAGAATTCCGCAGTAAAAATCTTTCCCCCTCTTTTTCAGCGCCTTTTGGAATGGTAATCTGTGCGTGATGTAAACCAAGAATCATATAATCTCCCCCATTATGAATCGAAATTTAAGAACGTTTTCTCCTATAATAAATATTTTTAGGAATATTTTTCAACCGCTCTTTTATTTTACATCACAAATACAATAAGTATAATATACATTTATTATAATATTTGATAAGTATTTCTTATATTTATATGATACTTATCATAAGAATCCTTATTTTCTTAATGAAAAGACGTCTTTACTTGATTGTAAATTGTTTGTTAGTTAATTCTAATTGTTAAGCAGGAGTTAATTTTTCTTTTCCCTTGGTTTTCATTGTCAAACAAAAGTTATAGTAGGTGCGCAAGATGATCAAAGGGAGTGAAGTCCTCGTTCCTACATCCCTGTTTGTGAAAAGCATATCTTCACGATACAATTGTGCGTTTTCTTATGCGAATTAGCTTGTTAAATGAAGAGGGAATTTCATATAAACATTAATATTATAACAAAAATGCGTATTAGAAATCATATATGATTTCTAATACGCATTTGCTTGTTTTATAACCGTTTGCGCCTCTAAAGTAAAACCGTTAATTTTTATCAATAAGGGTTTTCATATTCCTTACACATGCTTCTTCATATCATCAGCAACAGACTCAACGTTTGTTCCAACGATAACTTGTATACTTGTATCACTTAATTTCATAACACCTTTTGCACCGGCACGTTTTAATGCTTGTTCGTTTATTAAGCTTGCATCTTTTACTTGCAGGCGAAGACGAGTGGCACAGTTGTCAATAACAGCTAAATTTTCTTTTCCGCCTAACGCTGCGACATATGTTTCACCGATGGAACCAGCTTCCCCTGCTGGAATTGTTCCTTCTTCTAATAACTCATCATCATCTTCACGACCAGGCGTTTTTAAGTTTAATTTCTTAATTAAGAAATAGAATACGAAGAAATAAATTGCTGCGTAAACTAAGCCGACACCTGCTAATAATACTGGTTTTGTCGCGATACCGAAGTTAATACCGTAGTCAATCGCCCCAGCACTAAATGAGAAACCATCGTGAATGCCGAGCTTTGTTGTTATAAATAAAGAAAGACCTGTTAATACAGCATGAATTCCATATAATACTGGTGATAAGAACATGAATGAGAATTCAATTGGTTCTGTAATACCAGTTAAAAATGAAGTTAAGGCAAGACCAATTAACATACCTGTAACTGCTTTACGCTTTTCTGGCTTTGCTGCTGCAATCATCGCAAAACATGCTGCTGGTAAACCAAACATCATGATTGGGAAGAAACCTGTCATAAACATACCCGCACTTGGATCTCCTGCAAAGAAACGAGCAATGTCGCCATTTACAACGGCCCCTGCTGAGTTTGTAAACTCACCAAATACAAACCAGAAGTACGTATTCATTACATGGTGTAAACCAATTGGAATTAATAAACGGTTTAATAAACCGAAAAGCCCTGCACCAATTGCTCCTAAGTTAACGATACCATGTGCTACCGCATCGATACCGCTTTGAATTGTTGGCCAAATTTGTCCAAATACTAAACCTAACAGAAGCATCACTACAGATGTAATGATAGGAACGAAACGTTTACCAGCAAAGAATCCTAACCATTCTGGTAATTTAATTTTATAGAATTTGTTATATAATAATCCCGCAACGATACCAGCAATAATACCGCCTAAAATGGCCATATTAATTTTAGGTGCTAACGTTGCCGCTTTTGAAATCTTCCCTAACGTATCTGCGACTTTAGATGGATCTACAGAACCCATTAAATCTTGAACACTTTTCAATTTATCGTTTAACTCTACCGCTGAATATCCTTTACTTAAAGTATCAGTCGTATTTTTCAAAACAAGATAACCAATCGCACCTGCAAGACCTGCGGCACCGCTGCCATCAACAGCCAAACCAACTGCAACACCAATTGCAAAAATAAGTGCTAAATTATCAAAAATTGCTGCACCGGCTTGCGCCATAACAGGAATATTAAATACGTCAGGCTGCCCTAAGCGAAGCAATAGACCTGCCGCTGGTAGCACTGCAATTGGGAGCATTAACGCTTTACCAATACGTTGTAAAAACTGCAACATCCGAATTCCCCCTATCCAAAATTATGAAATCGTTACCAATAGTAAATATATTTCAGAAAACGCTTTCTATTACAAAAACATAATAACATATAGTTGTATAGATGTGTAGTTATTATACTCAATTTTTTTTTTGTAAATTTATTTTCCTTATGTAATCTATATAAATCCATTTTGACTTTTCGACATCTAAATTATAGTTATGCAGAAAACAACATAACCTGCTCTTGTTGTCTCCTTTTGTTTTAAATTTCGAGCGTGGCAGAAAAAGGCACTGACCGCTCCTACGCATGGTCAGACGCTCTCGCCCACCTCAAAAAGGGGTTTTATATTTAATTTTTCAACATACAAATCGCGGCTATGCTAAATACAACATAACCTGCTCTCGCTTCCTCCTTTTGTTTCACACCTCGCACGTGGCAGGAAAAGGCACTGACCGCTTCTATGCATGGCCAGGTGCTCTCGCCCTCCCCTAAAAAAGGGGGTTTTATGTTGTTTTTTCAATTTACATTTATATATAAATGTAAATGAATAGCAGTTTCATTTTATCATTCCTCTATTTCATGTTATTATTTATTTCCACGGCTTGTCGGGCAAGTTAAATTTAATGACTAATACAACTAGGGGTGTTTTATTATGCAGTGTATCGAGACTAACAACTTACAACAATTATTAGATCAAGTTCAGCCCTATACGAAACAAGGAAAGCTTGCAACGTATATTCCTGAGTTAGGAAACGCAAATCCTGATGATTTAGGAATTGCAATTTATCATATAGACGGCCATTACGTTCACGCTGGAAAATCCCAGACACTCTTTACACTTCAAAGTATTTCAAAAGTAATTACACTTGCACTCGCACTTTTAGATTGCGGTGAAGAATATGTATTTTCTAAAGTTGGCATGGAACCAACTGGTGATCCTTTTAATTCTATTATTAAGCTAGAGACAACAAGCCCATCTAAACCATTAAATCCAATGATTAATGCCGGGGCATTAGCGATTACAAGTATGATTGTAGGAAATTCTAATGAAGAGAAAATGGAACGTATCCTCCACTTTGTTCGTGAGATTACAGCTAATCCTTCCATTAACTACTCTTCTAAGGTGGCCATCTCTGAATTAGAAACGGCTTATTTAAATCGTTCTCTTTGTTACTATATGAAGCAAAACAACATCATTGATGGGGATATCGAAGAGTTAATGGACCTATACACACGCCAATGCGCAATCGAAGTAAGTTGCATCGACTTAGCTCGTATTGGACTCATTTTTGCAATGGACGGTTACGATCCATATTATAAGAAGCAAATTATCCCGAAACACATTACGAAAATTTGTAAAACATTTATGGTGACATGTGGTATGTACAACGAATCTGGGGAATTTGCAATTCGCGTTGGGATCCCAGCGAAAAGTGGTGTAGCTGGCGGGATTTTAGGATGTGTAAAAGGTGAAATGGGTATTGGTATTTTCGGTCCTGCACTAGATGCAAACGGAAATAGCCTTGCTGGATTTAAAATATTAGAATTACTTTCTGAACAAGAAAGTTGGAGTATTTTCTAAAAAGCGTCTGAAACGACGCTTTTTTCAATATAATTGTGCATATTCACCATACACCTCCGAATAATATAGTACAGCCTAGTGTTTTATAATAGGAAACTTGCTCTTACGGACGTTTTATCGACCGCAAGTAGCAGAGGAAAATGGAGGTGCTCATGAAACTCATCCTTCAAACAGAAGATCAGGCAGTTCTCGAGAAGACCATCCTTCTTTTTGTATTAAGCATCGTTGAAAGTTTAAAATTAAAAGTTGTTTCCCTTGATGAAGCCTATCGATACATATTTAATCTAGACGTACTGGAATTGTTAATGGACCGCAGTATTGATGATAAAGTATTAGAAATTGTCCATTTTGGCATCGAATTAGAAGACATCCAAAATTTAATCCCGGAAGATTTAGAACAAAATATTGAAGAGTTAAAATGGCGCTGTATTCAAGTACTAAGCGACTATGAAATGTATGAAGAAACGGAACAATTATTTGAAGATATTCGGTAAGTAGAAAAAAGCACCTTTTCAGGTGCTTTTTAATGTTTTTTCAAACTATTTTTATACGTTTCAATATTTACTGGTAATTCTTCCTCTTCTAACGTATGTTCATTTACATCCTTATGAATATACGCACCTTTTGGAGGTTGATGATCATGTCCTTTTTTCTTATGATCAAAGGATTTACCGCGTCCCATACTAACACCTTCCTTTACCTAAAGTCTATGTTAGTATAAATAAAAGGTCGTCGACATATGCAATGGTTTGTTGTATTTCCGAGGAAATGGTAGAAAATTGTTTTATTCGTTACTTAACGAGCAGTAGAACCGCTTTACTCTATACTTGCTGCTATGCAAAATACAACATGACCGCTTCTATGCATGGCCAGATGCTCTCGCCTCCCCTAAAAAAACGGGTTTTATGTCATCTTTTCCATATAGCTTTCACAAAAGTTGATTAACTGCAATTATAATAAGCAAAGCTCCAGCAATGACAGTTGCCCATTTCCCTAGATATAGCGCTAAGTATTTTTTGCCGATATACGAACAGAACCTAACACATAAGAAGCTAAAACAACCTGAAATTATAGCCGTTATCCACAAATTCAAATTTGTCACACCTGCATCAAAACCACCTGCAATGTTATTAATGGATAATGCAACGCCAAGTACAATTGCTTCTGTAAAGCCAATTGTTTTAGACTCATCAAAATCAGCTGCTTCTGGATTACGTAAAATACGCATCAGCACATTACTTTGCTTTCTTTCTCCTTCCTCTTTACTAAGCAGCGGCTGACATAATACCAATACGCCAATACTTCCAAGTACGAGAGCGCCTATCGTACTA
Source organism: Bacillus sp. JJ864 (assembly GCF_036963045.1). Lineage (NCBI taxonomy): Bacteria > Bacillati > Bacillota > Bacilli > Caryophanales > Bacillaceae > Bacillus > Bacillus sp. JJ864. The sequence continues at coordinate 41,275 of NZ_JBALLY010000049.1, forward strand.
GCGGCAGCACTTGAAATAAACAAGGAAAGCCAATTCCCGAAAAAACCTGCCAAAAGTGTAAAGAAAAAACCGAAGAAAGCTATGATAAAATTGTTGAACCATGAGATATGAATCTTCCGAATTCCATAAGCAACGCCTACACCCGCATTATCTAAATTTGAAGCAATCCCAATAAAAAGAATGGGAAGCAAACTTGTTATATACATCAATAAGCACTCCTTTATTGCACTTTTTATTGCATCGTATGCAAATATTGAGCAATTGTGCCTGTCTGTTTCATATACTTTTAATAAAATATCAACATTCCAGAAACAAAAAGGAGCGCCTAAACCTATGTCTACTCAAAATATAAATCATCAGCTCGGTACGGTATTAAAAGAATTGTTACAAGAGCGTGCATTATCGATGCGGCAGTTTGGAGTGCTAACTGATATTGATCCTTCCACCATTTCACGAATTATTAACGGCAAGCAACAAGCGAAGAAAAAGCATCTTCAAAAGTTTGCGGAATGTCTCCAAATTCCTATACAGTTCTTATATGATGCAACGTACGCCAAACAGCCTCACCAAACTACTGAACCCCAGACTGAAATGTATACATCAATTGATGCCATTCAAAACACATTACAATCCTCTAACGTATTCGATTACAAGTACACAACAACTCGTGTAAAACAAGAGCTTGAAAATTACGAACGCTATGCGAAAACAACAGAAGGCACCCGTCTTATTCACGAAGGATTCTCAACAAAATTGCAACAACTGGATAGCACAGGTCCTTTCATTGATCAACTTACAGATATGTATCATCAATTTTGCAAAGAAACGATTACACCGCAAGAACGAGGAATTATCGGAAGTGCCTTGCTCTATTTCGTTTTATCAACAGATATTATTCCAGATTACATATTTCCTATTGGATACTTAGATGATGCAATTGCAGTAGAACTAGCAAAGGAAAAATTAATTGCGATGAAAAACAAATCGGAGAAAGAAGAATGACTCATTCCACACAAATAACAAAGAAAATCGGCGCAACATGCCCCGATTTTCTTTGTTTTGATTATAGGCTGTGTACTTCTTTTGCATTCGTTTCTTCAACCTGTTTCGCTTTTTTATTCTTAGAAAAATGATAAAACAGTAAGCATACTAACATAAACGGAATGCCGCAATACAATGCCATCCGTTGATCTGGAATAAAGGCCATGCTCACAATTACGATCATATTTAATACGAAAGAAAGAAGAGGCACAAGCGGATATAACGGCGTTTTAAATTTCAAATCCTTAATATCTCCGCCTTGTTTTACATACTTTCTTCTACCTAAAAGGTTTGATAAAGCAATCGATGCCCAAACTAGTATTGCACCGAATCCTGCAATGGAAAGAAGCCATAAATAAACTGTATCCTCTGCATATATACCACATAATAATGACAAACAACCAACAATCGTACTTGCGATTAATGCATAAATAGGAACACCCTTTTTAGATAACTTCCCAAAAATCGGACTAATCAACCCTTGGCTCGACATAGACCACAGCATACGTGAAGTTGCATATAAGCCAGAATTTGCTACTGATAACACCGCTGTAATAATAACGAAGTTCATAATATCTGCGGCATATGGAATCCCAATTTTATCAAATACAACTACAAACGGGCTTTCCACTAATCCTGCTTGTTGCCATGGGAATAAGCCAGCGAGTATAAACATGGAAAGGATAAAGAAAACGAATATACGCCAAACCGTGTTATTAATTGCCTTCGGAACTGTTTTCTCCGGATTTTCACTCTCTCCAGCCGCAATCCCAACAATTTCAGTTCCCTGAAAGGAGAAGTTAACGGCAATCATTGTAACTAGAATCGCTTTCAGTCCATTTGGGAACAGTCCCCCGTGATCCGTAAAGTTTGAAAGCATCGGTGCTGCTTCATTTCCTTTCATATGTAAAAAACCAAACATCGCTGCACCGCCTAAAATAATAAACGCAATAATCGTAATGACTTTAATACCCGCAAACCAAAACTCAACCTCTGCAAAACTCCGTGATGATAATGCATTAATAGCAAAAAGAAGTACTGCAAAAGCAACGCACCAAATCCAAGATGGAGCATGCGGAAACCAGCGTTTCATTAAAATGCTCACTGCGATTAGCTCAATCCCTATCGTAACAGCCCAGTTTAGCCATGACATCCAGCCGACTACATAACCTACCGCAGGCGAAATATTCTTTGTAGCATACATTTGATAAGATCCTGCATTCGGCATGGCAACTGCTAATTCGCCAAGGCAAAGCATCGTTAAATACATAACAAAGCCCCCAACAAGATACGCGACAAGCGCACCGCCTGGTCCGGCTTCATGAATTGTATAGCCAGATCCTAAGAAAAGCCCTGTACCAATAACCCCTCCAAGTGCAATCATAAATATGTGTCGACTTTTTAGCTCTCGCTTTAACTCCTGGTTTTGCTTTTCCATATGAACCCCCCTAGGCAAAAAAATGTAAACGCTTTAAAAATAATATAAAAAGAATAAAGTGCATTCTCATTATTACTACCGACTTGTAACAAGAGGGAGATTTTTCAAAAGAAAATCCCCCAATCCAAGGAAATTCCTATCATAGGATAAATAGTTGCTGCGAAAATTTTCTTAGAATTTACTCAGGCATTAACATAACTGTTTAAAAGATTATTAGAAAACGGTACATTATCCAGAAGGACTTTATAAATCCATTTAATTTAGCAACACATAAGTCGCTGCTATGCACAGTACAACATAACTGCTACTTGCTTTCTCACTTTGTTTTAAACCTCGCATGTGGCAGGAAAAGGCCCTGAGCGCTTCTTCTATACATGGCCAAATGCTCTGGTCTCCCCCCTAAAAAAGGAGGTTTTTGTGTTACTTTTTTAATTTATTAATCACTTCCTGTGATCAATAAATCATCCCTAACTGCTATTAATAATGTTTCATTCGTGATAACTTGTCCTTCTTCTACTTCTAGCAATTCTACATAGCCGCTGATTCCCACTTTAACTTCTACTTTCCGCTCATCCATGGTTTCAATTAAAGCTAATTTCTCCCACTCATAAACATAGGAACTTTCATTAATAAATAATTTTGTAACTTTGCCATAACAAGGACTGTACACGTTTTCTATCACTGTTTTCATCTTTTAAACCCCTCTTTCTTATTAAGTGCTCATGTAACTCTATTAATCCACCTCCAAATTTATAGGATTCAACTACTATTCATGCAAGATATGTACCAACCTAGTTTCTTACCTGGAATTAAGAGTTCGTACTGAAAAAATCTGCATTCCACGCAAAATCTTTCTTCTCCTTTACAGATTTTTAAGATTAAAAACGCAAATTTTTTTTGCATAATCGCAAAAATTTTATTAAAATTAAGAAAAATCAGTCTTCACAGGGTATAACAAGGAGAAGATGAAACATGTATACAGAAGAAATCAATTTCAAAAAATTAGTTGAAATGAATACGTTATATGAAACATTACTGAATGAAATTGATATTGGGATTCACATGATTAACGAAGAAGGCAAAACAATCATCTATAATCGCAAAATGATGGAAATTGAATCAATGGACCATAAAGATGTACTATATAAAAATCTTTTAGAAGTATTTGCATTTGAAACAAACCAAAATAGTACTCTTATCGAGGCATTAACAGTTGGAAAAGCGAGGAAAAATATAAAGCAAACGTATTTTAATAATAAAGGGCAAGAGATTACAACGATTAATGACACCTTCCCTATAGTGAGAAATGGAAAAATTAAAGGCGCTATTGAAATCGTAAAGGAGATTCCTCCATTCAAACAAACTAGTAAAGACAGCTCTATTCGAGGGCATCATACTAAATTTACCTTCAATCATATAATCGGTAATTCTAACGCTATTCAATCTGTTATTGCAGAAGCAAAAAGAGTAACACGCACCTCTTCTTCTGTACTGATCGTGGGAGCAACAGGAACTGGAAAGGAACTATTTGCACAAAGTATTCATAATGAAAGCCAGCGTGCCGGAAAGCCTTTTATCTCGCAAAATTGCGCGGCCATTCCTGAAACTTTAATGGAAAGCTTATTATTCGGTACAAATAAAGGAGCTTTTACAGGGGCAATCGATAAACCAGGTTTATTTGAGGAAGCACATGGAGGAACTTTATTATTAGATGAAATTAACTCGTTAAGCCCAGCCTTGCAAGCTAAATTGTTGCGTGCAATCCAAGATAAAACAATACGAAGAATCGGAGGAACACAAGAAAAAGAAGTAGACGTTCGCATCATAGCTACAATTAATGAAGATCCGATTGAAGCGATCACGCATAATCGCCTGCGAAAAGATTTATATTACAGATTAAGCGTCGTTACTTTATTTCTCCCACCTTTAAGACAGCGTAAAGAAGACATCTTACCGCTTCTTCATCGCTTTATTGAAAAATATAATACGCAGTTTGGTTTACGAGTACAAGGTGTGGATGACAGCGTAATTGATTTTTTCTATAAACACGATTGGCCTGGGAATATACGCGAATTAGAGCACATCATTGAAGGCTCTATGAACTTAATTGAAGATGAAGATGTGATTACAACATCCCATCTCCCAACCCGTTTTTATGAGCTAACAAAAAATGAATGCAACATTCATCCTCCTCTAGCTAATTGGGAAACAGAAAACTCAGCTCACACTTCTAGAACTTTAAAGAACACAATAAAAGAAATGGAAAAAGAATATATTATTGAAATTCTTAGCGAGCATAACGGGAATATCTCGCAAGCCGCAAAATATTTAGGATTAAGTAGGCAAAATCTGCAATATCGCTTGAAAAAGTATGGTTTAAATACGCAATCTTAGAAGTTTCTATAAGTGCAAAAAAATAAAGGCCGTTCCGAAAGGACGGTCTTTATTTTTCCCTAAAAATCAACCTTCTCCAAATACAACCCACTTGCATCAGCAAGACAATTGATTTGATTTCGTTGTTTTTCCTCTAGAATTTGTGGTATTGCTTCAGCGTCTAACTGGCCTAACCCAACTTCTATTAACGCTCCGACAATCTTTCTTACCATATTGTGAAGAAAGCCGTTTCCGCTCACTCTAATTTGGACGAAGCCATCCTTTTCCGTTACATCTAACGAGTAGATTTCACGAACCATGGATTTTTTCTTCGACTTAGCATTAGAGAAAGCCGTAAAATCATGCGAACCGATTAAATATTGAGCTGCTTTTTTCATGCGTTCAATATTTAACTTTTTTCCAACATGCATGCTGTACTTACGCATGAATGGATTCGTATGTTCCTCATTCCAAATCTTATATAAGTACGTTTTCGCTTCCGAATTGTAGCGGGCATGGAAACGCTCCGAAACTAATTCCACGTTCGTAATACTAATATCATTTGGTAAGTATTGATTTAAATACTTTTTCACTTTATGCTCCGCTAAATTTTCATCACTCTTAAAATTAGCTACTTGATGAAGAGCATGAACACCCGCATCGGTTCTGCTGCAGCCGATAATTTCAATTTCTCTTCCGATCATTTCTGATAATATGCTTTCGATTTTTCCTTGAATGGTATTATCGTTATTCCCGAGACGCTGCCAACCTTTATAGCGGCCGCCGTCATATTGAATTGTTAATTTGTAGTTGTTCATTGTTTTCTGTTACTAAACCTATTCTGTTTTTAGTAACAGACTCACCGCCTTTCTTTTACCTGTACCTAAATATACACCTTCATTTGAAAAAATACCACGCTACAGAGCACTGCGGTAGATAATGAATATAAAAAGACCGATTTTACTCGGTCTCTTGTATTCATGCTTATAGGGGTAATCACAGGGTTTTCGTTGTAGACCGCAAAGTTATTATTCATATCTAAAAATATAGAAGTCAATTCATGATTTTTTTATTGTTTATCTTTACCTGAACTAACAGTAAAGGAAAAAACCACCTGCTTTAACAGGTGGTATCTCCTCACATAATAGCGTTCAACTCTTCTTACAACTTTCCATTTCCTCAAAAATTTACTTAATATCCGCAATATAACTATATTGAATCAATTCAAAGGAAAGGCTTCAACCCATAACCTTGTTTAGACAGGATATCCGCCTGTTGGCGGTGGCCAAGCACTAAATAATCTGCGAATCAGTACAATTTCTCCTAAATGGTAGGAATTGTGAGATGCAATATTGCGTAGCACACCGCCTGGGGTTTCACCAGACCAGCTCTCCAATAGTTCGTCCAATTGAACCGTTTGGGCAATCGTGCATGCCTGTTCAATCCCCTGAAGAAAATACTGAATCGTCTGTTTCCACTCTTCCTCACTGCCAGGACATTCTTCTTCAGGCCAGCTCTCTCCTACATGAGCAGGCAGTTCAGGTTTTTCCCCCTGAGCGGCTAATAAGAGAAAATCTTGCCAGTAGGTCATGTGTTTCACTAATTGATAAATAGAATAAGGTAGTTCCTCTCTGCGTTTTCCCGCAAGAGCCACGTCTATATCCGACAAAGCATTCTTGATGGGAAGATGTCCTCGTTCTCCTCTTAACGATTTTACTAATGCCTCACTAAACGCTTTATTTGATTGCTCCATAATAATCGACTCCCATGCTGTTTTATTTAATTGATTTTATTGTAAAAGGATAATCACTCTTAATATCGATTACCAATCGTACCGCCAATTGGCGCAATCGTATTTAAATATGCTAGTTCTTCTTCTGTTAAAGTAATTTCAAGAGCTGCTATATTTTGTTCCAAATACTTCACTCGCTTTGTACCCGGAATTGGTACGATTCCTTCGCCTTGGGCAACAACCCAAGCAAGTGCTAATTGTGCAGGTGTGCATTCTTTCTTTAGCGCAAGCTGTTTAATTCCTTCGACAATTTTCATATTAGAAGCAAACGCTTCTTCTGAAAAACGTGGATTATAATATCTCCAATCATCAGGTGTTAATTGATCACGACTTGTTAAATTTCCTGTTAAAAATCCACGACCAAGTGGACTATACGGAACAAATCCAACGCCTAATTCACGACAAGCCTGTAAAATATCTTTCTCTGGTTCGCGAGACCAAAGGGAATATTCTGTTTGAACAGCTGAAATGGGATGAATTGCATGAGCTGTTTTTAATTGTTCAACCGTTACTTCCGATAGTCCAATATAACGCACTTTTCCTTCTTGTACTAACTTTGCCATCGCCCCTACAGTTTCTTCAATTGGTGTATTTGGGTCAACTCGATGTAAATAATATAAGTCGATGTAGTCTGTCCCTAATCTTCTTAAACTTGCTTCACATGCTTCCTTCACATATTGAGGAGAACCGTTGTATCCTAGTGACTTTGTTTCATTTCGCAACGCTCCAAACTTCGTTGCAATTTTCACATCATGCCGAACCTCTTGTAACGCTTTCCCTACTAGTTTTTCATTTGTTCCCATTCCCTCTTCATCATATCCATAAATATCTGCTGTATCGAACATTGTAATTCCAAGTTCAAGAGCACGATGAATGGTTTTTATCGCCTCTGTCTCATCTGTTTGACCATAAAATTCAGACATCCCCATACAACCTAATCCGATTTCCGCTACTTCTAAACCTTGTGAACCTAGTTGCTTCTTTTTCATAAGTTCCCCTTCTTTCAAAAAGATGATGTAAACAGAGAATAGCACACACTTAAGAACAAGTAAACTATTTTAGTGTTTTTAGTTCAATCAGTTTAATTTGTATGGATTCATAAATTAATTTATAATAAAATGAATGCAAGGAGGGTTGTTATGTTAAATAACAATATTGATAATCAAGCAGAAATGAGAAAAAAGCTCATTTTTAAATTATTACCGATTGTAAAAAAACAAGGTATAAGCCCGTTACGAACAGATGATATTGCTCGTTATATGGATATCAGCAAGGCAACTATGTACAAATATTTCTCATCAAAAGATGAGATTATCCAATACATCGTCAAGATTTATGCCGAATATATTACTAGTATAGATCAAACCATTTTTGAAGAAACAGTCCCGTTCGGAGAGCGTTTTCAAAAAACATTTGAGCAATCATTACTCATTGCTTTATATATATCCGATACCTTTATATTCGATTTAAAACATAGTGCTCCTGTACTATATGAGCAAATCACACAAGCTCAAAACGAACGAAATCATAAATTAAAAAAATTCTATGAGGAACATATAGAAAAAGAAGTGTTCAACAGTATCAATCCAGCACTTATTCTGCTCCAAGACGATGTACTACTGCGGAAGCTCTTTGAACCTACAATCTTAATTAAAAACAATATGACTTTATATCAAGCACTTTTTGATTATTACGTTCTTAAAAAGCAACAAATCATTCATCATAAATATAAGGACGAGATAGATGATTCGAAAATGGAATCCACAATACAGTATATTGTTCAAAAAGTATCGAATTATATATAGACAGGATATCAACTAACACTTGTTTCACATTCATTTCTTTCAACATGTAAAGACCTTATAGGGGGAACCATATTGCTATCCAGCTAATACAACAAAATACCCCCTAAAATGAACAAAACGCTACCCTTTCTATAGAATCATTAGAAAGGATAGCGTTTTTGTATGTCAGTTTCTATATCTGATGAATTACAATTATTTGCTCAAGAGACTTAAAGTTTTTCATCTCTAAATACATTACAGGACTTCGGAAAGATATAGACCGTTAAAGTTAATCCCCAAAACTTAACCACAACTCCATCACCGAATCTAATTCATGATTTAATTCAAGTTTCCTACCATATAGCTGATTGAGTTCCTCATACTCGATATGATCGGCAGCCATGGCTATATCTAACTGCCTGATTTCATCTTCAAGCCTTTCAATCTTTGCTAGTGCCTTAGCCTTTACTGCTTCCTCCTTTATATCTTCAGAAGCATTTCTTTGTTTCTTCACCTTCACACTCTTTTTAACTGGCTCCTTCACATTCTGCAGGATTAACTCCTCTTTTATACTTTTATAATAATCGTAATTTCCAAGGTAGCTTTTACAAGAATGCTCCTCAATAGCAATCACTCTTTCACCTAGTTTATTAATAAAATATCTGTCGTGAGAGATAAAAAATATTGTTCCCTTAAAATCTTCCAGCGCTTCCTCAAGGGTTTCGATCGAATCAATATCAAGATGATTTGTCGGCTCATCTAGTATTAATAAATTTACATCTTGATATAACAGCATACCAAGTTTGAGTCTAATTCTTTCTCCCCCTGACAAATGCTTTACTTTTTTGAAGACGCTATTTTTATAAAACATGAATTTTGATAAATATTCCCGCGCTTTTCCTTCCAGTATCGAAATATCCTCTCTAAAGCATTCAAGCACCGTAAACTCTTCATTTGTAAAGGTAAGTTTCTGCGGTAAATAGGCTACCTTCACGTTAGCACCGAATTCCACTACACCATGATCCGGCCTCTCTTCACCTAAAAGCATCTTTAAAAACGTAGTCTTCCCGCTACCATTCGAACCGATTAACCCGACTCTTTCCCCGTAATGAACCATTACATCTGCATCCTTAAAAATTACTTTATCTCCATAACCTTTGGAAAGTCCTACTGCCTTAATCGTTTCATTTCCGGACCTTTGAGCAGTTTTTACATGCAGCTTCATATTCTGCCTCTCAAAAATCGGTTTTTCAATCCGCTCCATTTTAGCAAGCTTTTTCTGTATACTAGCAGCTCTTCTAAAGAACTTGTTATTATCAGCTCTCATAGCCCAGTCTCTCAAATCCGTTACGGTCTTTTCCATAGAATTGATCTTTTTTTGTTGCTCTCTAAAATGCTCAGATTGAATGCGTAAATTCTCTTCCTTTTGACTCACGTAAGATGAATAGTTCCCCTTGTAGGTAATAGACTCCATATCCTCTATTTCTACAATTTTTGTGACTACATTGTCCAAAAAATATCGATCATGGGATACGATAATGACAACTCCTTTGTAACTCTTCAAATAGCCTTCGAGCCATTCAACGGAATCCATATCTAAGTGATTTGTCGGTTCATCCAGCAGCAATATGTCCGGATCATGAATCAACAGTTTTCCAAGTACAACGGTAGTTTTTTCACCACCACTTAATAAATCAAAATCCTTATTTAAAAATCTTTCATCAAATTTCAGCCCTGTGCAAACTTTACCTAATTTTTCTTTTCTATCATATCCGCCCTTCACTTCATATAATTGAACCAAGTCACTGTACTTTTGCAGAGCTTTTTCTAAAGGAGCATCTGCTAACATCTTCATTTGCTCTTCTAATACACGCATTTCCTTCTCTATACAATGAACTTCCTCAAAAGCCATGTTTAAAACATCGATCACCTTTAAGCCCTCTGGATACGAATGCGTTTGCTCAAGATATGCACAAGTTGCCCCTCTCGGAAAATGAATAAGACCTTCATCATATCCATAGCTTGAGGTTTGTGGATAACCTGGATAGTAATGCATAGGCTCTATCCCCGCAATTAACTTCAGGATCGTACTCTTCCCGCTTCCGTTTGCGCCAACAATCCCAACCTTCTCTCCTGCATAAACCTCAAAACTTATATTTTTAAGAACAAGTGTAGCATCCATATATTTCTTAATACCATTTAACGTTAACTCAAACATGCAATTCCCTTCTTTCATCCATAATACAAGTTACGCATTTTATGGACAGGACAAAGAAGACCTTCATTACTATTTTATCCCGCTATTCGTGGGCAGTAAGACCCCCACCTCAAGATTGAGAGAAAAACAAAGAAGATAGGTGGGGGACAACTGCCCGTAAAAGCCCGATTGGT